>JAZRKK010000075.1:0-24785 GCA_045646305.1 Acutalibacteraceae bacterium | reverse complement strand
TTACTTACTTTTCGATATCAGGTCAGCACAATCTGCTGAAAGATTTTTTATGATTCCCGTTTCGAAATGATATATGACTTTCATTTCGAAATGAGCAATGCGTTCCTATTTTCATTTTGAAATGCTTTATGACTGTCATTTTGAAATGAGGGGGCAAAATTTTCGTACACAAAATTATTTTCGTCAAGAGATGAAGAGTTATTTTATTGACGAAAATACTGCATTTTTTACTATTTTCGTACACAGTTTTTTACGCAAGGCTTGGTCCCTATCCTTGCGTTTAAATAAAATTCTTGGAGAAAGGAGACAGTTTGCTATGTCAGATTCTAATGATATTACAGTGCTAAATCCGGGTCTGTATAAAAACTTGCTTGCTCAAGTCGAGTCTATCTATAGGCACAGCAATGAATTAAGTTTTAAAACACGGGCTCGGTACTTTGAAGCAACAAAAAGGTTCTGTAAGTTTTTAGCGGATAATTATCGTCTGCAAAATTTCAAGAATGTGGAAGACCGACATTTTAAAGTCTATGTGGAGCATCTTAAAGAAAATAACTCAGCCGCAACAATTCAATCCGATCTGTCGGGCATACGGTATTTCCATAGAAAATCCGGTAGTAAAAACAGGCTATCCCCTAATAGCAAGTTAGCACTACCCAAACGAGCGACAGGGGTAAAAGACCATTCGCTATTAGATAAAGAACTTGTCCGTATTCGACAGTGGGCTATCGAAAAAGGCCGGCAGGATGCGGTAATTGCGATAGACTTTGCCAGTAAATTTGGTCTACGGCTTGAAGAAATCTGCACGCTGAGAGTTGAATACCTTATGTCTGCATTAAAAACAGGTCAGCTCGTCATAAAAGGCAAAGGCGGTCAGACAAGGGCTATCGATTTAAGCGCAAAGCAACGCAGTATTATTACCGATAATTTGAACTATGCCAGGTGTTCAGGTCGATACCCGAGAGATTATTTAATCTCAGGTAGCGATAAGGGCGGCGTTCAACGAGAAAAGCGTTCTTTGCAAAATTGGATGAGTTATAACAGAAAATATTTTATGGTAGAAAACCGTGAAGACTTCAGTGAAGACGGTAAAAAGAAAAGGACCGAAACAATCTCTTGGCACAGTCTGAGACACACCTACGCACAAAGAACCTACGCTGAAGCGTTGCAAGAAAGACCACGCAGAGCACGAAAGATTGTAAGCGAGAACTTAGGTCACCACAGAACTGAAGTAACAAGAATTTACTTGGCCGATAAGCCAAAGAAAAAGTAATTTATTAATTAAAATTATGAAGGAATATTTTAAATTGACTACAATATCCTGCTGACGAAAATCTGTAGGATTGATATATAGGGACAATCAAAGGAAATAAAGGTCGGGCGATTCAAAATCCCGAAGTATATGGCGGTGGCAACCCTGCCACCGCCTGTAAGGAGAATTTATATGTTATATGTTTTGAAGCTTGCCTCCGGCGGAAATGGAGGTAATGATATTTAAGGAGGTGTAGCTCATGAGCGATCCTAAAATTGTTTTTAAGTCGGATGTTCCCGAAGAAGCGCTTATTTCTTTAGCTATGTTCATGATGGAAGAGATGGAGCGTTTTATCGAAAGCGACATTGGAAAAGAAGAGTTTGAAAGATTGATGAGAGAAGCTTCGGAAGACGAAGAAGATTAAGATATAAGCGGTACGGCTGTACTGCCGTACCGCTAAATAAAATTATTAACGAAAATGGAGTGTATAAAAATTGTTTTATGTATTGACTATAAACTGTTTATGTGTTATAATAAACACAAATCATTTGGAGGTGAATTAGAATATGAATATTGTAGGAGAACGACTAAAAGAACTGCGAGTAAATGCACGTTATTCGCAAAAGCAATTGGCGGAATTGTGTGAGACAACACAAGCAACCATCGGTCGCTATGAAATGGGTGTTGCCGAGCCACCGTTCCAAAAACTATTGTGGTATGCAGACTTCTTTAATGTGTCTTTGGACTATATCTTCGGAAGAACAGATAACCCCAAAGGTATGACTCAAAATAAGGAAGCGTTGAAATCTGCACTTGCGGCAGATGGTGGTCTGGAAGCACTAATGACAATGTGCTTTACTCCCGGGACTGTATTCAACGAAAAACTGAAAGAGCTTGTCTCTCAGACGCTTCGGGAGGTGAAGGAAGAATGATTGGAGTTATTTACGCAAGATATTCTTCAGATAACCAACGCGAAGAAAGTATTGACGGTCAGCTTCGTGAATGCTACGCTTTTGCCGAAAAGCAAGGGATTTCAATTATAGATACCTATATTGACCGAGCGTTATCGGCAAAGACTGACAATCGACCAGCGTTCCAACAGATGATAAAGGACAGCGATAAGCAGAAATTCAATCTGGTTATCGTTTGGAAACTCGACAGATTTGCCCGCAACCGTTACGATTCGGCTCGTTATAAAAACACATTAAAAAAGAATAATGTTAAAGTGGTTTCTGCGACGGAAACAATATCCCAAAATGCTGAAGGTATATTGCTTGAATCAATGTTGGAGGGTTATGCAGAATACTATTCGGTTGAACTTTCCGAAAAAGTTACACGAGGTATGACCGAGAATGCGCTAAAATGTAAATTTAATGGCGGTACAGTCCCTATCGGCTATGTTATTAACAAGGACCAAATGTTTGAGGTGGATCCTGTTAAAGCACCGTATGTGGTTGCTGCTTTCCAAGCATACGCCGATGGTAAAACAATAAAAGAGATTGTGGAAATGTTAAATGCAAAAGGTGTTACCACTTCTCACGGAACGAAAATAACTATTAATATTGTAACGGATATGCTGAAAAACCGAAGGTATATTGGTGAATACAAGTTCCGAGATATTGTTAACCCAAAGGGCATACCGAGGATAGTCCCGCAGACGTTATTTGATAAGGTGCAGCGTGAGCGTGCGAAGAATAAGAGAGCAACAGCAAGACATAAAGCCGAAGATGATTACTTACTGACAACAAAGCTGTTTTGCGGCAAATGCGGTGTCTATATGACCGGTGAAAGCGGCACTGCACGAAACGGTACGGTTCACCGATATTACAAATGCAACAACGCTAAATACAAACACACTTGTGATAAAAAGACGGTTAAAAAAGAATGGATTGAAGACATTGTTGTTAAGCACACTCATGAGATGATGATTGATGATAATGTAATTGAGGATATTGCAAGTATCGTATTTAGGAATGCAAAGAAAGAAAATCCCGCAATACAACTACTTAAACAACGGCTTAGTGAAACAGAGAACGCACTGAACAATCTACTCAGAGCAATAGAAGAAGGAATTATAACATCAACCACAAAACAAAGAATGATTGAGTTGGAGCAGACGAGAGATGAGATTAAATTAAAGCTCATCAAGGAAGAAATGAAGAAGCCCACCATCACGAAAGAGGGCTTAGTATTATGGCTCAGGCATATTCAGAGCATGAGCTTGGAAACGAAGGAACACAAACAAAGACTAATCGACATTTTTGTAAACGCCGTATATCTTTACGACGACAAACTGGTCATAACATTTAATTATAAGGAAGCAAGCAAAACCGTGTCTCTTAAAGAGGTAAACGGTTCGATTATAGAATGCTCAGGTGCACCAATGGAATAAGACCGAAAATCCTTTATTTATAAGGACTTTCGGTCTTTTCTTTTTTCTAAAAAGTGCAAATTGGGGCTTATTTGGGGCTTATTAAGTTAAAAAACTGCCAAAAACACTACTTTTGGTAGCAATTTTAGTTGTTTTTATTTTCTAACTCCTCGATTTACAAATCATCCATATTAAGCAAGCAATAAAAATGCCATGTTAGTTAATTTTAACACCAATACTGCTTTTGCACCATAACGGTTTAATTGATATTGTTGTTTTAAAATGGTATAATGATACATAATAAAACTATCAAACATATTAGGGAGTGTTAATTTGAATACATTTCGTTTCCATTACGATGTTCAGTTAGCCAATCAACTACGAGAAGCTGTAAACGAAAAACAAAATCTATCAATTGAAAAAGAGCATAAACATGAAAGAGGCAAGTACGTTTACCCTGCTTGGGATAGAATTTGTGCTATTATGGATCGTCTTGAGGACACTATTTATTATGTTAATAGTTTAGAACTCGGAAAATGCGAATCAGATAGATCGGCATTTGATTTCTACGAATTTATTAATTGTTCTTATGTCATAATTGACTGCATTAAAACAATGGGTTGTATTTTTGAGATCGATACTAAATTATTTGAATCAATTGAAAAATCACAAGAGATATTTGGAGATAAATACAGTGCCAACGGATTTGATGGATCCTTTTTTGAATATATCCGCTCTTTGTGTGTGGTTCATCCTTTGTGCACAAATCGTCAAAAGGCATATTTGTTGCAAAGCAAATTTCACTGCTGCCCCTTTGTGGCATGGGAGAAAGATCGTGTTTTATCTGGTTTTGATGATTGCGATTTAATAGCATATATTTATACTTCTGAAAAAGGGAAACCAACAATTAGATTACCGTTATACATAAAAGAATTTGAAGAGTATTTAAAAAAGTGGATTAACCTTATTCCAAAAGTAATTGAGGCAAAAGAAAAATATACAGACGACGTTTATGGGAACTTTAGAAATGAAACCGTTAAAAATTTATCAGATTTTGAAAATGATTTAGTCAAATATTTATACTACCTTAAGGAAGAATTTTGTAAGCGATTTGGCGACGATCAAGGTTATGTTTTTGATGAAATCATTAGAGTTTTTGAAATAAAATTGACCGATAAGGCAAATGAAATTAAACTTGAAAAATATAAAAATGCTTTAAGATATTCTTTTGGTTTTCTACACAATGCGATGCAAAATATGTCATTTGAAGGTTATGATAATACTGGAATAAAAAATCCCGAACCGTGTATTGAGACAGATTTGTTCAACGAATTAAGCTACATACACACTTGGGGAAGCCAATTTTCAAAATATTCATATAACTTGAGTAAGTTGTATTATTTAGATCCTAATGGGCCGTATCAGCTTTACCATAAATTATACGCTCGAAAGCTTTTAGAAGAACCAAAGGAAATTATTAATACTTATGTAAACTTTACCAATACAGAACCAGACGAAGAGGTTTTGGTATTAGTTCAAGTAGCATCATATTTAGATGCATTGACTAATAATAATCTATTGAACAAGAATATACCAAATACAGAAAACTTCAGAGAAAATATATTGACTCCAAACGAAATAAATGAATTGTTTAACGACGACTCAAACGGAAATGACTTACCTCAAGATTTTTCTCTTTAAGAAACTTTAACAAAAAATAAATATTATGATCTAATTAAAGAAACAAAGGATTTTAAATATGAAAACACTAGAATTAAAACCGACTTATGAAAATTTACTGGAATGTTATGAGAACGATTGTATCGGTAGAAATAAAGACCTCCATAAATTTTTAAATATTCTTGATTGTGTTGATGATAGTTGCAGTATTGCTTTAGATGGGCGTTGGGGTAGCGGAAAAACGTTTTTTGTTAAGCAAGCAAAATTAATATTGGAGGCTTTTAATCCCTTTATATCAAATAACACAGATGTTGAAAGGATAAAAAACGCGTGGAAAAAATACAATCCTAAAGAACCGGACAGAGTATATAGGCCACAAATAGCGATATATTATGATGCTTGGCAAAATGACAACGATGACGATCCATTAATTTCTTTGATATATAACATTCTTCATGACGTTTCTACCAATTATAGTTTTATAAAACATGACTTAAAAATTTTTCAGTTGTTAAGTGGAATTGGCGAATTACTCACAGGATATAAGACTCAAAATATAATTTCTGCTTTAAAAACCGAAGATCCTTTTTCTGAGATAAAAAAGCAAAAGAAATTGCATAATAAAATTGAAGAATTTTTCAACGAATTATTGCCAGAGCAAGGCGAAAGGCTGTTAATATTCATTGATGAATTAGATAGATGCAACCCTTGTTATGCTGTTAAACTTTTAGAAAGAATTAAACATTATTTGAATAATGATAAGATTACATTTATTTTTTCGATAAACGCTCTTGAATTACAAAATACAATCAAACAACATTTCGGACAAAATTTTGATGCATATAAATATTTAGATAGATTTTTTGATTTAAGATTGACACTTCCAAATATTGATTTAACCAAATACTTAAAAACTATCGGTTCCGATGATTTTTTGGAAAGATTTAATTACAATAATATTTTTATTAACAAAGCAATTTTACAGTATCATTTTAGTTTGCGCGAAATTTCAAAGTATGTTAGATTAATTAAAATAGCATCATATGAACGAACAAATAATAAAAATATTCCTCCAAATGATTGTGCTCTTGATTTTTGTTTGCTTTGTGTTGTTCCCGTAATGATTGCCTTAAAACTACATAATATTAATGATTATTATGATTTCATCGAAGGAAGAAATAGCGATCCTTTAATAAATATATTTGATAAAAATTTGGGAGAAGCTTTCAGCGATTGGCTTTTCGATAGTAATGAAATCGGTGATTATCAAAAAGAAATTCCAATAACGGAATTTAATAGTAGGCTAATAGAAATATATCATGCGTTATTTATAAAAGAATACACTGATAGACCTTCTCAGAAAATAGGTAAAATGTATTTCAACCCCAAAATTAAATTGTTATTATTACGTATAGAAAGTTTATTATCTGATTTTTCTGATTTTAATTATTAAAAAGTATGCTAAAATGCAACCATAAATATCTATCTAAAAGTAAAAATATTTCCTATAAAAAAGCTATCCTCTACACACAATAAAGGATAGCTTTATATTTATGGTTTCAAGTGATAAAATTTATTGAAACTATATGACTTAATGAGATGAAAATTTAACACTTAATTTAATTTTTGTTGCCTTTCTCTCTACACTCATAACAGTAGGAACCATCGTATGGTTTAGGGTTGTCACAACTCAAATTAGCGCATTTATGTGTGCGACAATATGTATGTCCCAAATGTGCTTCTCTGGGGCAACCAGAATATGCACAAGTATTTGTACCATAAGAATTACTTGCTACCGAAATAATGATTATCATCATTATCACAATTACAGAAATAAATAAGATTACAGTTGATTTTTTCATTTTAACCACTCCTAAATAAAACTATTAAATCGAATTTGCCATTATACAACCTCATCAATTATGGTAAATTTTATATCTTCTACGTCATTAACATTTATCCCCTGTGGTTCCAAATGTATGTTGCCGTTTTCTGTTTCTCCAGATGCTAAAGAATGATTTGAAGTAGAGGTAAACGAAGTTAAATACCTACCGTTATCATCGTATAAATCCATCTTTACTGCATACTGCATTACGGTTTCGTTCCCGATATTTTTAACTTCAAATCTCACTTGTATTGCGGGGTCAAGATAACTTTCATTTATCGGATACCAGTTAGTATCTGTTATAACAATGTTATTATTATCAACAACCGCACACGAAGCAAGACAAAAGAGCATTACTAATGCCATTACCAAATTAATTGCTTTTTTCATAAAGTCACCATTTCAAATCAAAGATAGTGTATAGGAATTCACCTTCACATACTATTAGAATTTATTTTAATTTTTGATATATATTGGTATAGGCCATATCGTCTTCTATATAAATAGCACATGACCATTTTCCGTCTTCTTTATAATCTTCACTGTTATCGGTATATTCTTTATATAGATTGAATTCAAGGACTACCGTATTACCTACTACTTCGTATGTACCCTCATAATAAAATTCAAATTCAACGCCACTACTAATATATCCGCCTTCAAATTCGCAAGTCCCATCGGCATTAAGTTCAATCATCGCATCGTTAAATGTAATTGTTGGAATACTTTGTGAAGAAAAATCAATTTCTATATCACATTCGTTCCACTTACCTTCCGCAAATGTTCCTTCTATTTCCACATCTATATCACTTGATTTGTCTACCAAAAACTCGCCGTCTACAAAAAAACTTTTGTCAATGTTTTTTCCCATTTTTATATCAAGCTCTAATAGACTTTGCTTGCGCTCTGTTAGTCCTTTTTCCGGAGTTATTGTTAAAACAGATTCTTCAAGAACACAATTACCGCTATACTCTCCATCATTATAAGATAGTGAATCACCTGATTTTTCAATAACAAGTGGCGATTTTCTCTCATCATCAATTATTCCTGCATACAAAAAAGACAAATCGCGATACTCACCCGATAAATCATTTGCAGCAGAATTACCACATCCTGACAATGTTAAAACCAACATCAAAGATAATACCAGCGCTAAAAATTTTTTCATGTTTAAAATCCCCTTTTTTAATTTTTATTTTATTATAACATCTTTAAAACGTTTTGTCCACTATTTCATAATATTAGTTATCCAATAGTCAACAACATAATAGTAAAATATAGTTGACTGATATCGGAAAGTAGGTACAAGCAAAGTGAACTTTGGTGAAAAATTAAAGATGCTTAGAACAGGACAAAAATTATCACAACGTGAATTAGCCGAAAGACTTGGCGTTGCGAAGTCCATTATTTCATATTATGAATCCGGGGACAGATACCCGTCTTATGATGTTTTGATTAAAATGGCACACCTGTTCCACGTTACAACCGACTATCTTCTTGATATGGAAAAGGTTCGTATGCTTGATGTTTCTAACCTTTCAGAAAAAGAAATTGACGTGGTCATAAATGTAATTAAAGCCCTTGAAAATAAAAATTAACTTTATTTATATATAGTTTAATAATATAGATGAGAAGATTTCTTCCTACCCATAAAATAGCCCTACGGATAACATAAAATCCATAGGGCTTTATTTTTATTAAATTTAATTATTAGAGGAGAAATTATAGGAATTCCCTAAATATAATTATGAGGAGGTTAAGAATAAAGTTTTTAAAATTAGTAATAAGTTGATAATTAGATTTATATAATATAGGTTTAGTTATAATTTATCCGACTTATTCAATTATTATATTAACATGCCGCTCGTTTTTATTTTTTATTCCCAATTCATTTCTTCTTCAGAATCATCTTGTGGTACATCTAGTCCTAAGTCGCGTCTCTTTTCTATGTCCGCTTCGGGATGCTCCTCGTAATAGGGGTCAATGATATGTTTTTTAATACTACCGAAAGTGAAGAATTGTATAAGCAAAAATCTAAATGCAGGTAATGTAGCCACAGCAATAATTAGTTCGATAAATCCCACTTTAAACATTACGCCAAAGTTATCAGCAAATAGCGCTATACCAATGTATATTGCGTATACAGCAATTAAACATATACCACACAATAAATTACGCCAAAGGTTTACAAACACAAATTTAAAACTGTTTTTGTAAAGTGTTTTAAGGCTAAAATCAAATGTTATCATAAGTGTGTAAATGTAAAAATTCATCATAGCAAATATAGCCAAAAGAGATAGACTTATCGCATATCCAAAGAAAGATAACATCTGTTGAGTATCTTTGTATGATTCGTTATAAAACCAAACACAAAATACTAAAAGCGCAGTAATTATTGTGTTTATAACTCCAACAGCTAGTGACTGTTTTAAATTTTTTCGTATAGTATCAAAAAAATCACTAAGACCAAATGAATGCTTATCACGCGCGATGTTTCGAGTTACGTTTGTAATACCCGCGCTTGACATACCGTGAGTAAGTATAGGAAGTGATAACGCAACATACACTAGATTTATCAATACAAATTTAAAAAAGTTGCGAAAAAAGGTTTCGAAAAACACAAAGAACGCTTTCTTTTTAGGCGCATTTTTTGAAATTCCTGGTCCTTCTTTAGTGAAATCTAAAAACCCAAAAAATCCTGACATACTTTATATCTCTCCTTTCTTATATACCAATTTATCTGTAATATTTATTTCCTTAAATCCTAAAATATAAGCCACACCTGAAATGATAGGAACTATCAGTTGAAGTAAAAACAACAATACAAACTGCAATACGTTTATTTTTGATACAACATCAGCATCTTTAGCAATCCACAAAACAGCCGGAATAAAATTGCCATTTAAAAACGCATACCATGTCACGCGGAAATTAGGCACTACTGTTGTAAAAATAACAGCAATAAAAAACATCGCATAAAATGGAATATTTGCAACAGCGCCCAATTTAAATCCTTTTAAATTATCTTGTTTTATATGACCGGTGCGCACAAGATTTGCATCTTTAAAGCCCTGTCTATAAACATTACCACCGGAAAAGAAAACAATTATTATTAAACAAAGTGCTTGTGTCACGCTTAAAAACGCGCTTTTGCCTACGTCTTCAAGTTGGGATACCTTTTTGTATGTAGTAACCTCATACCCTTGATTTTCATAATCGATTTTTTGGATATCGGTACCATCATCTTTTCCATCACCATCATTATCTGTATATAAATATTCATATTGCGCGATAGGGTCGGTACCTTCTTTAGTATAAACATACGCAGTATATCCAATATTTTTAGTAAACATTGCTGAAAAGATAACACCAATTGATATATATAAGAAAAAACCAATCATCGCAGCTGCAATTAGACTACCCGATAGCTTTAAACCACCTTTAAAAATATTCATTTAATACTCCTTATTATTAAAATATGACTTGTTAATTATATTACAGCGAAAATAAAAAAGCAAGGTGAGATTTCGTTACCTTGCTTTTTTTACAATATATTCATAATATAATCACTAATGTTATGGCCGCCGCGACTAAAATGCCCGCTAATGCGCTACAAATAGTAAGTCGCTTTTTTAAAAGCATTCTTTTACGAAGCGAGTTATAACCCTTCCCTGCCCGATTATCAAAATCGAAAGTGAAATTTTGTATTGCTCGATTCAAATTTTTTGTACTTAAATTTCCACAAGATGGACTCACGTAAAATACGATTCTATCAAACACTTTACTACCCGTGTTATTAACCTCGATAACTGTCTTGTTTACACCTTTAACCATTCTACTTCCACCTTTTTATGTTGTCAAAAATATTTTTAACCTAAACGAGAAATTATATTCAAGTTAACATAAAAATGTGGAAAACTCGGTGGATAAGTTGAAAACTTGGCTTAATTAAGGCAAAAAACTTATCCACACAGGTTGCAAAACGTGATTATTTTGTCGCATTATGTAAATCTCGGTTGCCATTTAAAAACATAACTGCTCTCTCAACTGAGTCAGCCGAATTGCCCCAATCACCCTTGCCTGCGCTTCGGTAATCATACATAGAACAGTATTTTGAAATATCATCACCGAGTGATTTTACATACTCGGCTGTAATACGAGTAAGGTTTTCTTTAAATTCCGAAAAATACTTTGGCATTTTCTTTTTATCTGCACTTGAAGCCAACAATTCAAAATGATGCATGCAAAATTGGGGTTGAGAATTAAACAGATCTCTAAAATCACGTTCTTTTTCATAACAGCGGTAAATGGTATCAATCATACGTTCCATACCCCAATTAACCTTTTCGCATATAAAACAACTATCATTAAGTTTTTTAATATTGTTTACCTTTTTATCGGTGCTGTTAAACATTTTCTTTTCAAACACTTGGCTACTTATCTCTTTAATATGTGTTTCAAGCATAAGTGCCAACTGCAATCTACCGCGAGTAGACATCATTTTATTATAATGTTCTGCGCAAAAACCAACTTTGTTAGTCTCTATACGAACATCAGGTTCCATCATAGCATCGCCTAGAATATATGTTATAAGATGCTGTTCTACCGTTTGTTTCATTCGACATATTGGGCACCCATCATTCACTTCAAATACCTCTGATACGGGTATGGTGCAAATATCATCGCGCACTATAATCACTACCTTTTTCTTTTATTGCTTTACATTATATCATAAAAACTATATAATTGTAAACAAGAGGTGCAGTATGAATGATATAAAATTTGAAAACAATAAAATATATATTGAAAATATCGCTAATTTTAACCTTGAGCAAACACTCGATTGTGGACAGGCTTTTCGTTGGTCTCAAAACGAAAATGGTGTTTGGTCTGGTATAGCGTTCGGCAAATATATTGAGCTTTATCAAAATGAAAATTCCATAGTAATAAGTAACACAAACAAAAAAGATTTTTTAGATATATGGCAAAATTATTTCGACCTTAATCGCAATTATAGTGAAATAATTAAAGAAATAAGTAGCGATGATACCGTAGCGAAAGCTGCTAATTTTAGTGGTGGAATTCGCCTTTTAAACCAAGAGCCTTGGGAAGCGCTATGTTCTTTTATAATTTCTCAAAACAACAATATTCCCCGAATCAAAGGAATAATAGAACGCCTCTGCGAAAACTTCGGCACAAAAATAGATGGCGGTTTCGCCTTTCCATCTGCTGATGTTATCGCAAAACTTACTATTGATGATTTATCGGTTATACGTTCTGGTTTTCGCGCTAAATATATTTTAGATGCAGCACAAAAAGTAACTTCAAGCGAAATTGAACTTGAAGAACTTAAACACACCGACTACGACACAGCACGTGAAAAAATAATGACCATCAAGGGCGTAGGCCCCAAAGTTGCAGATTGCGTATTGCTTTATGGATTAGAACACAAAAACGCATTTCCTCGCGATGTTTGGATAAATCGAGCGCTCGAGCAATTGTTTGATGGAAAAATACCAGATTGTGTAGGTAATTATGGTGGTATAGTTCAACAATATATATTCCATTATATAAGGAATAATTAATGGTAAAATATTACCTATTTTAAATTGACAAACTACACTACCATATTATATAATCATATTAACAAATTTTACCGTGGACGGGAGTAGAACTATGAACTACAAAGTAAATTATAAAGTGAATAACATCATGGAAACAGCGCCTTTGGGCAACTGCTTTTTAGAGGGTGAAATAGGCGCACGTTTTGATCGATTTATACTTGAACGTGTAAGCGGCAAATTTGCGATTGAGGATATTTTACGTGAAGCAGAAGATTTCTTTGCAACACAGTATGATGATATTTATACCTTCGGTTATTGGAGAAGCGAATTTTGGGGCAAGTTAATGCTTAGCGCCGTTCGTTGTTGCCAATACAGAAATGATGATGTTTTGAAAGAGGATTTGCGTAAATCTTGCTATAAAATGCTATCACTTCAAAGAGAAGATGGATATCTTTCTACATACAGAAATTCTGATAACCTCTACCCTGTTGATGTCGTAAAATCTGCCTTTTACTCTGGCTGGGAAGCAAACTATTGCTGGAATGTTTGGGGTATGAAATATACATTGTGGGCACTTATTGAAGCTTACGAGTATATGCAAGACAAAAAAATCCTTAAAGGCGCAGTAAAACTCGCAGATTGGATTGTTGCAAAATTCCAAAAAGATGGCACCCGTGTTAAAGATAGTGGCGTTATGGATGGTATGCCATCAAGCTCTATTTTAAAACCAATGCTTGTTCTTTACCGCATTACAGGCGATAAGAAATATCTTGAATTTGGTCAAAAAATAGTAAAAGAGTGGTCACGTAACGATGATGAGCGCCCCAATCTTTTAAACAACGCTTTATCTGGTGTAGCTGTTGCCGAATGGTACGGACTCTCCAGCAAAAAGCTTACCGAAGGTCACGATTTAGGCGCTGACTGGGTTCCAAAAGCTTATGAAATGACAAGTTGCTTTGATGGTATTATTGAGCTTTTTCGTATTACAGGCGACCAAATTTTACTTGATGCATCAAAAGCATTTTATGAAATACTTCTTAAATATGAAAGCAATATTTTAGGTTCGGTTGGCTATTGTGAGCGCTACCAAAACGCTGCTAAATATGCCGATACTGCTACCGAAATTTGTGATGTACTTCACTGGATGCGACTTTGTTACGAACTCTTTAGACTTACAGGCGAAGCAAAATATATGCAGTCATTTGAAAAAGCGTTTGTAAATGCATATATCGCAGGTGTTTATGCTGATGGTAAAAACGGAGCATTCTTTGTAAGAGGCGCAGGTCGACACTTCACCGCACTTCCACAATGCGAAACAAGATATCAACATTGTTGCCTTAACAATGTTGGTCGTGGTTTTACCAATGCCGCTGAAAGTTGTGTTACAAAGAGTGAAAACGGCTACTATGTAAATATGTTTACACAAAGTTATGTTAAATTTGGCGACACCGATATTCGTGTAGGCGCTAACTATTTTGATAGTGGTTGGGTTGGCATTGCGGTAAGAAATCCTGAAAAGGGCAAAAAACTATATATCCGTATTCCTGAATGGAGCAAAAACACCAAAATACGTGTAGACCTTGGTGATGAGGTTGTAGTCCCTGTTTGTGGCGATTATTACGAAGTGAATCTTAATCAAGACACAACAATTATGAAAATCCGTTTTGATATGACTGTTGAGGTTATCAACCGTGAGTGGTTCGAAATGGATGACAACGATTATCATCTACACCGTTGGAGAGATGGCATATATGGCCTTTGTAATAAAGATTGTATGCTCAAAAATTCTAAGGTCGTATTACGCCGTGGTCCTGTAATTCTTGCTCGTAGCAAAAAGTTTGGTGCAAAAGAAGAAGATATGTTCTCATGCGAAACACTTTATGGTAAAAACATTGAAGCTATTGTATCTCCACATCTTCCAAACAATACTGGTACTTTGGTTACTACAAGAATATTCATTACCGTTGATGGTGAGAAAAAGGAATATATAATGTGCGACTTTGCTTCTGCCGGCAATGTAGATAGTAGTGATCCTAAGCTATTTTCAATTTATATGTAACATTAAAAAACCTCTGCTTTACGCAGAGGTTTTTGTTTATCCTATGAAATTTGTCATTACCCACTTTTCTTTTTCAGGTATACCAAACTTTTCTTTTCCAAGCTCAATGCTTTTTAACAAAAAGGTCATATTTTCACCTAAAGTTCGCATTGTTTGTAATCCTTCGGCATCTTCTGACGCTTCGCCTACTCTTCTGCCGTGAACACTGTTCCAATACTGGCTTGAGGCTATTGGCATACCTGATATAGTAAAGTATTTGTTAAGTTGATCAAATGTAGCGCTACATCCTCCTCTACGAGCAACTGCTACACTTGCGCCTACCTTCATAGTTTTATTAAATTTAGTGCTGTAAAACAATCTATCAAGAAGCGAAATAAGCGTTCCGTTTGCCGAAGCATAAAACACAGGACTACCAACAACTAGACCATCGCACTCTTCAAATTTAACAGCTAATTCATTAACAAAATCATCTACTACGCACTTGCCGTTTTTTACACAATATCCACAGCCTATACAACCACGTATTTCTTTATCGCCAATCTGAACTGTCTCAACATCAATGCCATTTTTTATAAGTGTTTTTTCAAGTTCGCCTAAAGCAATTGATGTATTTCCGTTTTGTCTTGGACTACCATTAATCATCAAAACCTTCATATTTTTACCCTCACTTACTAAATTTAAAGAAATTATATCATATTTCATCTAAATTGTCATTAAAAAAGATTGCATTTATTTATCTGTTGATATATCATTTAACTATAATTATATGTAAGGTCGGTGTAAGATATGAAAAATACTTTTCTTGATATTATAAGAACACCCGATGATATTAAAATTCAAACCGAAAATTCCCCTTTTCGTTTTGAAGAAAAAAAGGCTGTAAATGATACTCGTGCCGAAATTAAATGCACAGTAGAAAACAGTGTGTTAAACATTACTTTATTTCCAAACGGTGACAAGGTAAAACATATTCGTTTGCGTTGGAACGGAGATATTTCAAACGTACAATCACTACTTGGCGACTCTTTTGTACGTAGCCAAACAGATGATGTTTTATGGCATTCTTTTTTACCTCATTACCAAATGCCATGGTATTTTTACACAAACGATGGCGTATGCCTACATGGTTATGGTGTTAAAACAGGTTGTAACAGCTTTGCTTCTTGGTATGCCGATGCTTATGGTATTACTTTGATACTCGATGTGCGTAATGGCTCGGGCGGTGTGGATTGTAATGAACTTTTGTGCGCTCAAATCGTTTGTCGCAAGGGTATAGAAGGCGAAAATATGTATAAAGCCGCACACCTATTTTGTAAAATGATGTGTGACAAACCAAACCTACCAAATTCTCCTATATATGGACTAAATAACTGGTATTGGGCTTATGGCGCAATTGAGGAAAAGGTTGTTTTAGAGGAAGCCGAATATTTAGGAAAGCTTACAAAAGGTTTTAAAAATCGTCCATTTATGACCATTGATGATGGTTGGCAGATTGCCCACGCAAAAGGCAAATACAATGGCGGACCTTGGAATCTAACTAACGAAAACTTTGCATCAATGCAAAAAACTGCCGAAAAAATACATAATTTTGATTGTCGTGCAGGTATCTGGGTTAGATTGTTACTTACATTGTCCCACGTACCAACCGAGGCTGTATATAATAGTCCATATCAAAACGGTGGTATTACACTCGACCCTACACACGAATTTTCTAAACAAAAAATTCATGATGATGTTAAAATGCTCTCCGATTGGGGCTTTGATATGATAAAGCATGACTTTTCATTCTTTGATTTGTTTGGAGCTACCATATCAAACAATATGCCTCCTCATTTTTACGATACATCAAAAACAAATGCTCAAATTGTAAAAGAGTTTTACGAACTTGTACAATCAGCTGCGGGTGATACGCTCATTATGGGTTGTAACACAGTTAATCATCTAGCTGCAGGTATTCACCAAATTCAGCGAAGCGGTAATGACACAAGTGGTCGACATTTCGAATTCACTCGCCGTTATGGTGTTCACTCAATGATGAGAGCACCACAAAATAACGCATTTTTCAAAACCGACCCTGATTGTGCCGCATTTACTGAAAAGGTGTCAATTCCACTTAATTTAGACTTTTTAGAAATGGCAGCAATCACAGGTAGCGCAACATTCGCTTCGGTAACTCCTGGTATTTTAAGTGCCGCTGAAGAAAAGCGTTTACAACAAATATTTGCCATAGCTGATAGCATAAAATACGAAGACTATGCTACAATATCTGACTGGACTCGCACCGCGGTTCCAAGCGAGTTTGAATATTTAGATAAACCTTATAACTACAATTGGTACAAAGATTATGATGGCGCTCGTCACTTTGTGTCATGGATGGAATAAGACAAACAATATACAAAAGCACCCTATAACAAAGGGTGCTTTTTATTTAACTTAACAATAGACTTTTAATTTTTTATATGATATAATTACTGTCGCTTATCTAAGGGGGATAAATATGAAAGACTTTTATTTAAAACCAAAATTTTTCGAATCTATTAAAAATTATACCAAAGATCAGTTTACAAAAGATATTATCGCTGGACTTATAGTCGCAATTATAGCCCTACCGCTTTCAATTGCTCTAGCACTAGCTTCTGGTGTAGAACCCGCTTGTGGTGTGTATACCGCAATTTTTGCTGGTTTTATCGTAGCTCTTTTAGGTGGTAGCAGCGTTCAAATTGCAGGTCCTACCGCAGCGTTTGCCACAGTTGTTGCCGGTATCGTAGCAACAAAAGGTATGCCAGGACTTATAGTCGCTACACTTATGGCTGGTATTATTTTAATACTTATGGGTGTGCTTAAACTTGGTTCGCTTATCAAATACGTACCAAAAACTATTACAGTCGGTTTTACTGCCGGTATTGCTGTTACAATTCTTTTAGGACAAATAAAGGACTTTTTTGGCATTACATATTTAGGCGGCGAAAAACCAATTGAAGCATTTGAAAAGGTAGAAGCTAACATACATAACTTTTCTACTGCCGATTGGCAATCACTTGTTATCGGTGTTATTTGTCTTGCTATACTTATCGTATATCCAAAATTTGAAAAGAAAGTTCCACCTTCACTTATCGCAGTAGTTGTAGGCGCTCTTCTTGTAAAATTCATACCCGCATTCAGCAATAATGTTAGCACTATAGGTAGCCTTTACACTATTCCATCTGGCTTTCCAAAATTCACATTAGGTAGTATTGACATTGACCTAGATACAGTAGTTTCTTTAATTCCAAATGCATTTACCATAGCAATACTAGCAGGTATTGAATCATTGCTTTCTTGCGTAGTAGCTGATGGTATGATAAATTCAAAACATAATCCAAATGCCGAATTAGTAGCACAAGGTCTTGGTAATATGGCATCGGTTGCTTTTGGCGGTATACCCGCAACAGGCGCTATTGCGCGAACCGCCGCTAATATCAAAAACGGTGGTAGAACAGGAATTGCCGGTATGATGCACGCGCTGGTTTTATTGCTTGTTGTACTATTTTTAATGCCACTTGCATCATTAATTCCTATGCCTACTATTGCTGCTATACTATTTATCGTAGCATATAACATGAGTGAATGGCGCAGCTTTTTAAAAATAATAAACACAAAAAACTTTACTGATATTTTGGTAATGGTACTAACATTCGCATTGACTGTTATTTTTGACTTAGTTGTTGCAATCATCGTAGGACTTGCCCTTCACTTTGCAATAGTTGTTTTAAAAAAACTTGGAAAGAAGGCATAATTTGAAAAAAAGTAGTAGTAAAATTAACGTTTTTCTTTTAATATCTCTTGGTTTAATTATGGGTATAATCGGAGGTGTTTTAGGAACAGTGTTTTCAAAATCACTAAGTTTTGTAACAAATATTCGCACCCAAAATGATTGGTTGTTATTTTTGTTGCCTATCGGTGGTTTAATATCTGTCGGAATATATAAGCTTTGTCGTGTAAAAAATGCAGGTACTACAAATGTTTTTGAAAGCGCTCGCACTGAGCAAAGTCTACCCCCGCTATTAGCATTTGTTGTATTTTGTGGCACTTGTTTATCACACTTATTTGGCGCTTCAGTAGGTCGCGAAGGCGCCGCACTTCAAATAGGTGGTGGCATTGCAAATGTTTTTTCAAAGCTTTTAGGCTATGATGAGGACACTCGCCACCAAGTAATAATGTGTGGTATGGCAGCGCTATTTTCAGCTGTGTTCGGTACTCCACTTGCTGCGTGTGTATTTGTACTTGAGGTTATTTTTACCCGCCTTTGCTTTTTGGCGGCTGTGCCTGTTTTGTGTTCAAGCTTTGTAGCGTATGCTATTGCTATGCTTCTTGGTGTTCATCCTGAAAGATTTAGCATAGGCGCATTACCTCAATTTTCAGTGTCGCTTTTATGTAAAACAGCTATTATTACAGCAGCATGTATTTTAATAGCGTTTGTTTTCTGTAAGGGATTAAGTCTTGGCAAAGCATTTGCAAAAAAATTGTTTAAAAATGAATTTTTGCGCATAGCCGTAGGCGGTGTTATTATCATCGCATTAACTCTACTTATCGGCAATCGTGATTATAATGGCGGCGGTATCGATATTATTGAACATGTTTTTGAAGGTTCAGTAAAATACGAAGCATTTATAATAAAATTGCTCTTTACCGTTATTTGCGTATCCTTTGGGTACAAAGGTGGCGAGATTATACCAACATTATTTATAGGCGCTACATTAGGCGGAGCATTGGCAACCCTTTTAGCACTTCCTATCGGAACAGGCGCCGCCGTTGGTATGGCTGTACTTTTTGTTTGCGCAACAAAATGCCCATTGGCGACAATACTTTTGTGTTGTGAAATGTTTGGTTTTTACTGTGCTCCTATTATAGCGCCAGTCGTTATAATAAGCTTTTGCGCAGCACGTTATAACGGTTTGTACGGCGAACAAAAAGATTGGATAAAACAAATAAAATTTTAAAAAACAACGCATCTGCTGTTATAGCAGATGCGTTTATATTTTTTTATTATTTAGCGTAGTCAACAGCGCGACTTTCACGAATAATGTTTACCTTAACCTGACCTGGATATTCAAGCTCTTCTTCAATCTTTTTAACGATATCACGAGCCATAATAACCATTTGGTCATCATTTACTGTTTCAGGTTTAACAAGTATTCTAACTTCGCGACCAGCCTGAATAGCATAAGAATCTTCAACGCCATTAAAGGAATTGGCGATTTCCTCTAATTTTTCGAGACGTTTAATATAATTTTCAATATTTTCACGTCTTGCGCCCGGACGAGCAGCACTGATAGCATCAGCAGCTTGAACTATACAAGCGATAACTGTTTTAGCTTCAACGTCACCGTGATGAGCGTGGATAGCGTGAACAACAGCTTCATTTTCACGATATTTTTTAGCAGCTTCAACACCAAGTTGAATATGTGAACCTTCTTGCTCATGGTCAATTGCCTTACCAATATCATGCAAAAGACCAGCACGTTTTGCAAGTGTTACATCAGCGCCAAGTTCAGCTGCGATAAGACCTGAAAGGTAGCAAACCTCGAGCGAATGATTAAGCACATTTTGGCCATAACTTGTTCTGAAATGCAAACGACCAAGAAGTTTTATAAGTTCAGGGTGAATGTTGTGAACGCCTGAATCAACCATAGCGTGTTCGCCCTGCTGCTTAATTATAGCCTCAACTTCAGCTGTTGCTTTAGCAACAGTTTCTTCAATTCTTGCAGGATGGATTCTACCATCAACAATAAGTTTTTCAAGTGTTGTACGAGCGATTTCACGGCGAATAGGCTCAAAACTTGAAACTGTGATAGCTTCAGGTGTATCATCGATAATAAGGTCAACACCTGTTGCATTTTCAATCGCGCGGATATTTCGACCCTCACGACCGATGATGCGACCTTTCATTTCATCATTTGGAAGTGGAACTACCGAAACGGTAATTTCAGATGAGTGGTCAGCAGCACAACGCTGAATAGCGTGAGCTATAACCTCACGAGCAATTTTTTCTGAATCCTCACGGGTTTGCTGTTCAACTTCCATAATCTTAACAGCCTTTTCGTGAGTAAGCTCACCCTCAAGCATTTGTAAAAGATTTGCTTTTGCCTGTTCTTTTGAAAGGCCTGAAATTTTTTCAAGCATTTCAAGTTGACTGCGCTTGAGTTGTTCACACTCCTCAAGTTTAGCCTCGATTTGTTTTGCTCTTTCCTGAAGCTTTTCTTCCTTTGCCTCAAGATTGTCGGTCTTGCGGTCAAGGGTTTCTTCTTTTTGTTGAATTCTATGCTCCTGTCTTTGTACCTCAGCTCTTCTTTCACGAAGTTCTTTCTCGGTATCTTGACGGAGTTGATGGATTTCTTCCTTTGCTTCGAGCAAAGTTTCTTTCTTTCGGGTTTCGGCAGTTTTCATCGCATCGTTAAGTATGCGTTTTGCCTCGGTTTCGGCAGAGCCAATTGTTTTTTCGGCAGAATGCTTACGAACAGCCGAACCAACAAAAAAGCCAACAACACCAACAACCAATGCTGCACCACCGGATATTAACAGTGTGGTAATATCGGGCATCAAATGTCCCTCCTTTATATAATAAAGCGATTTCACAGAACACATAAATAAATCTCTGTCGGGGATCGCTGTTAAGCCCCGTTTTAATAAATATTAGGGTATTAGTGAATTTCGCCAAAACTTCCACCAATACATACTAAACTTATCTTCATAATTTTACCACTATATTTATACGCTGTCAAGGGAAAATGCCATTTATATTGTATTTATTGGCGCTTTTTATACCAAATTTAATAAAATTAAAGAGGACTGTAAACAGCCCTCTTTAGATTTATCCTAGCATAATATTTTTATATGAGTCAATTTGTGATTTAGGTACGCCAATGTAGTTTATGAGCCAATGCTCAATTGATGCTTGTAATGTTGTACAACCATTTTCAGCACCATAAGCCATCATTGTTTTATAAAGTCTACCCCAAGCAACAGTATTGCTGCTGTCTTCTTGCATTACATCATCACCCTCGGCAAATGTACCGCCTGTACCCTTTCCACGCCAACGTTTTCCGGTAGAAGAGAATGATGTAAGTTCGAAATCACGAGTCAAGTCTTCGTAAGACACACCCAAAACACCATTTACAATAAACGCAAATGTACCTGTACGATCTGCTCCTGCGTTACAATGAGCGTAGAATGGATAGTTGCTTTCATCGGACAAAAGTTCAAACACTTTTTTATAGCTTGCCTTAAACACTTCAGGACTGCTTTTCATAACATTGTCATACTGGCCAGGAGAATTGATGAATTGGTAGTTCATACCAGTACCTGGTGTTTGGAATTTTTGACTTTCGTAGCGTATGTCAAATTCGGTTTTAAGACCTAACTGTTTTATAGTTGCAATTCCCTTAGCGCTAACATCTTCAAGTCTACGACCACGATAAAGCATACCATATTTAACAGTTTTTCCGCCTTCAGCTTTCCAACCTCCCATATCACGTACGTTACCAACGCCATCTATCTTTATCCAACGAACAGGAGCGTCTTTTACTTTGATTCTACCGCCGCCCAAAACTTGGTCTGTTATGGTTCCCATAACCTTCCAATAATATGTTTTGCCTGGTACTAAAATTGTATCTTCAATATCTGAATATATTGTTTCGATAATAGTCGAATTACTAAAATCAGCATTTTCAGAAAAATACACTTTGTAACTCATGCTACCATCACTAAGCCAATCAAGTGTAATGGTTTGATGATCAAATTTTTGACCACTATAAGTATCTAACCAGAAAAATTGATTACGCGCATCCTTAGCATCAAGGTAGCCTCGCACGATGTCATCACAAATATCAACTTCAACTATGGTATCATAGTCTATTTTAATAAGCTTATTTGTGCTTGATGAAGTAGTTGATGAAGATGTGTTTGAAACCTCTGAGCTAGAAGTATCATCATTTTCACTAGCGTTGTTTTCTGATTTATCACTGGAAGTTTCGCTTGTGTTAGAATTTGCATTATTAGATGTATCGCTAACATTGTTTTCCGATGAGGTTTTATCGGCTTCCGACTGTGTGGTACCATCTAAAGTATTACCGTTTTCATCAATAATAACCTCTTGATATTCAATATTATCTACTTCGCTAACTGCTTCACTGGATAAATTGTTTGTATTTTGATTGCATCCACAAAAACATAAAGCAATACAAACAGCTAACATAATTGCAATTATTTTCCTCATATAAATAAAACTCCTAACAAAATGAATTTTATTTATTTTATCATCTTATAGCATTGTTGTCAATGTAATGGACAAAAATATGAACAAATTATTAAAAGGTCAGGGAAAGTCAAACTTTTTTCGAAAAAAGTATTGACTTTTGAAAATTTTGGGTTATAATAGCATTACAACATAAAGGTTAGGGAAAGTCAAACTTTCGTTTTTAGGAGGGTTAAATGTGAGTGAAGAAATAAAAAACGATCAAACCGAAACACCACAAACCGAAAAAAAAGAAAAGAAAAAATCTAAAAAAGATATTGAACTTGAAGCACTTAAAGCCGAGCTTGATACAAAAAATGATCAGCTTATGCGCACAGCTGCTGAGTTCGATAACTTTAAAAAACGTACCGAACGCGAAAAGGCTTCGGTTGCTGAATTTGCAAAAGCAGGTCTAATTAAACAGCTATTGCCTATACTTGATAATATAGATCGCGCATCTGCTTCTGATCATGATAGTGCCGATTATATAAAAGGTATTGAAATGATTGTAAAGCAATTTGAATCTATCGCATCAAACTTAGGTATCGAAGAAATCGCCAAAGCCGGTGATCAATTTGATCCAAACTTTCACGAGGCTGTAATGCACATTGAAGATGAAACTCTTGGTGAAAACGTAATTGCCGATGTTTTACAAAAGGGTTATAAAATTGGTGATACTGTAATCAGAGCCGCAATGGTTAAGGTTGCAAATTAATAAATAAAAAACAAAATATATAAATCTTTAGGAGGATTTTTACAATGGGAAAAATTATTGGTATTGACTTAGGTACTACAAACTCTTGCGTAGCCGTTATGGAAGGCGGCGAGCCGGTAGTTATCGCAAACGCCGAGGGTGCGCGCACAACACCATCCGTAGTTGCATTTTCAAAAACAGGTGAAAGAATGGTAGGTCAGGTTGCAAAACGTCAGGCTATCACAAATCCTGACAGAACCATCAGCTCTATTAAGCGTGAAATGGGTGCCGACTACACCGTTGAAATTGACGGTAAAAAATATACACCTCAAGAGGTTTCTGCAATTATATTACAGAAACTCAAGGCTGATGCCGAAAGTTATCTCGGTCAATCTGTTACAGAGGCTGTTATTACAGTTCCTGCTTACTTTACCGACGCACAGCGTCAGGCCACCAAAGACGCAGGTAAAATTGCAGGTCTTGAAGTTAAGCGTATTATAAACGAGCCTACCGCTGCAGCACTTGCATATAGCATCGACAAGGAAGATGACCAAAAGGTTATGGTTTACGACCTTGGTGGCGGTACATTTGACGTATCCATTATTGAAATGGGCGACGGTGTTCAAGAAGTACTCGCTACTGCCGGTAACAACAAACTCGGTGGTGACGACTTCGACAAACGCGTTATGGACTATATCGTAAGCACCTTCAAAGCCGAACAGGGCATTGACCTTTCAAATGATAAAATGGCTATGCAGCGTGTAAAGGAAGCTGCTGAAAAGGCAAAGATTGACCTTTCGGGTATGACCACAACCGACATTAATCTTCCTTTCATCACTGCTGACTCTACCGGTCCTAAACACTTTGAGACCACTTTGACCCGCGCTAAGTTCAACGAACTTACTGCAGATTTAGTTGAGGCTACAATGGTTCCTGTTCGTCAAGCTTTGGCAGACTCAGGTCTTGATAAAAATGAAATCAATAAGGTTCTTATGGTTGGCGGTTCTTCAA
>JAZRKK010000074.1:0-61650 GCA_045646305.1 Acutalibacteraceae bacterium | reverse complement strand
CTACGATCCGACTTTCTTCAATACGAAGCTTTTTATCCTTCATTTCGATTTCAGTAGCGGCACCAACTTTAATTACCGCCACACCACCAGCAAGTTTAGCAAGACGCTCTGTAAGTTTTTCACGATCAAATTCTGATGTTGTTACAGCAATCTCGTTTCTGATTTGTGCAACGCGATCTTTAATAGCGGTCTTATCGCCTGCGCCATCAACAATAACGGTGTTTTCCTTAGTTATCTTAACCTGACGAGCGCGACCAAGTTGCATAACACTTGCATCTTTGAGTTCAAGACCTAATTCTTCGGTAATAACTTCACCACCTGTAAGTGTTGCAATATCACGAAGCATTTCTTTACGTCTGTCACCAAATCCTGGTGCCTTAACAGCAACGCAGGTAAATGTTCCACGGAGTTTATTAACAATAAGTGTTGAAAGAGCTTCACCCTCAATATCTTCTGCAATAATAACTAACTTTTTGCCTGACTGAACAATTTGTTCAAGGAGTGGTAAAATTTCTTGAATATTAGAAATCTTTTTATCTGTAATAAGAATGAAGGCATCATCAATAACTGCTTCCATCTTGTCGGTATCAGTTACCATATAAGGTGTAATATAACCACGGTCAAACTGCATACCCTCTACAACTTCTGAGTATGTTTCAGCAGTTTTTGATTCCTCAACAGTAATAACACCATCAGCAGAAACCTTTTCCATAGCCTCAGCTATAAGTGAGCCAATTACAGCATCGCCTGAAGATACAGTAGCAACACGCGCAATATCATCAGTACCTGAAACCTTTTTAGAATTTTCTATAATAGTAGCAATAGCTGTATCAACGGCATTTTTAATACCTTTTTTAACAACCATAGGATTAGCACCTGCTGCTACATTTTTCATACCCTCATTAATAAGTGCTTGAGCCAAAACAGTAGCAGTTGTTGTACCATCACCAGCTGCATCATTTGTTTTAACCGATACTTCTTTTACAAGCTGTGCGCCCATATTTTCAAAAGCATCTTCAAGTTCAATTTCTTTAGCAATGGTAACACCATCATTTGTAATAAGTGGTGAACCATATTTTTTATCAAGCACCACATTTCTGCCCTTAGGACCGAGTGTTACTTTAACTGCATTAGCAAGTTTATCTACGCCTGTTTGAAGTGCTTTTCTTGCATCTTCACCAAAAATAATATTTTTTGCCATAATAAAAATCTCCTTATTCAACTATTGCAAGAATATCTGAAAGATGAAGAACCGTATATTCTTCGTTATCAATTTTAATATCAGTTCCTGCATATTTAGCGGCAATAACTTTGTCGCCAACATTTACTGTCATCACTACCTCTTTACCATCAACAAGTCCGCCAGGACCTACTGCTACAACCTCGGCAATTTGAGGTTTTTCTTTTGAAGCGGATGTAAGCACTATACCGCTTTTGGTTGTTTCTTCTGCTGCAGTTGCCTTTATTACAACATTGTCAGCCAATGGTTTAATAGTCATAAATAAATTCTCCTTTACTTCTATTTAGTAAATTACAATGTTAATTATATCCAATAAATTTTAAAAATCAAGTAACATAAATGTTTTAAACTTTTATTAAAACTTTATTCAAAGCTTTTTCCGGTACAACAAATTTTAATGCGCCTTTAACAAGTTCAAACTTCATTGAAGTAGCCTCAATTATTTCACCATCAAGATTTACAGGCAATGGTTTTTCTGCAACAAACTCCATACTAGTACATTTTTTCATACTACAACAATCAAGAGTTTGGTGTTGGCCTTTTTTATAAATACCTATAAATCTTAAAATTTTAAATTTTGAAATTTTATCAACAAATGTATAGTTTAACTCATTATCATAGGGTACAGCATCGGGTGCGCCTTTATATCCTCCACCATAATATGGCGCATTAGCGATTACAGCGAAAAGGCAATTCTTGCGTTCAGGTGTTTCCCCATCAACCGATATATCAGCAGTAATACCTAGTTTCCCTAAAAATGTTTTCACAATTGCTAATGTGTATGCCAAAGTACCTGATACAAAAGGCCACTCTTTAAATAAAGCCATATCACGACCAACTACCGCATCCATACCAACCGAACAACTATTTAGACAATATTTATCGCCTGCTTTTATCAAATCCATTTCGACAGACTTTCCGTTGATTTGTTGTGCTATATCCAAGAAATATTCTTTACCATCAAAAAACTTCAAAAAATCATTTGCCGATCCACAAGGAATAACGCCAAGTTCTACATTATCGTATCCAACAATACCGTTAAGAACTTCAAAAACTGTTCCTTCGCCACCACAAGCAAACATTCTTATTTCATCACCAGTTTGAGCTTCTGCTTTGGCGGAATCACATGCATCGCCTTCAAACTTCGTAATATGTATTTTAAAGTCAGCAGGATAATCAGCAAAATATTCATTTATGCTGTTTATAATCTTTTGTTGAGCGTTGCCTTTTCCCGCAGTTGGGTTTATATAAAAAACATATCTCATAACTTTAATATTCCTTATTTGTTTTTAAAATACATAAATAACTGGCATTTAATCATACCGTTATATAGTTTGCGGCGTTTATCAGCCATAGCGCCAAAATGCTTTTCAAATTCATCGTGAGGGCTTATTACAAAGTATTTTTTACCCGGTGTTCTGTCAAAACGCTCACCCATTATTTTGTAAAGTTTTTCAGCCTCGGCAACATCAAGCAAACGTTCACCATAAGGTGGGTTTGTAATAACGAGCAATCTTTCATCAGGGGTCTTAAAATCCTTTATATCCCCTATGGCTGCCTTAACATATTTCTCTACACCGGCTTTTTTTGCATTAGCAAGTGTAAGTTCAACTGCATTTGGATCTATATCATAACCCTGCGCTCTAAAATCAACATTTTTTATTATAAGATCTTGCGCTCTCATACGTTCTTGTTGCCAAGCCGTTTTTGGTATTGAGGCGAAGCGCTCTGCCGCAAAAAATCTTCTAAGTCCTGGTGCTGTTTTAGTGGCCATAAGAGCCGATTCAATAAGCAATGTACCACTACCACAAAACGGATCGTAAAGTTGTGTATCAGGGAAAATTCTTGCCAAATCACACATAGCGGCACCTAGTGTCTCTTTAAGTGGTGCATCATTAGAATTTCGGCGATAGCCTCTTTTATGAAGTCCCTCACCAGAAGTATCTATTGTAACAGTTACGTTATCTTTAATTATTGTAAAACGAATTTTAAACTCAGCGCCTGTTTCATTAAACCAGCTAATGCCATACTTTGAAGAAAGGCGATTTACTATTGCTTTTTTTATGATAGATTGACAGTCAGGTATGCTAAACAAAGTAGAATTAATACTAGAACCAGCGCTTACAGGAAAAGCATCTTCCTTGCCTATAAAACGTTCCCACGGTAGTGCCTTTACACCATCGAAAAGTTCGGTAAAAGTTGTAGCATGAAACTGCCCCATGTTTATAAGAATTCTTTCCGCAAAGCGAGAATTAATATTAGCACGAGCAAGCATATTAAAGTCGCCTTCTAATAGAACTCTGCCATTTTCTGCCTCAACCGATTCAAACCCCATTCGTCTAAACTCATCGGCCGCTATACTCTCTACCCCAAAAAGACATGGAGCAATCATTTTTATATTTTCCATTTTAAATTCCCTTTAATCTTAATATAAAATAACGGGCAGTTTCCTACCATAGCTAAGGAAGCCGCCCTGATTTATTTATCTTACACCTGAGCCACGTTTAGTACGAGTGGTATCTGGATTTTTGCGCTTTAGATCCGAGAACTTTTCATCACTTGTTTGCTTAAAGCGATTCATCATTTCCTCAAAACTTGCAGGTTCGCTCTTTTTAGGAGTCCAAGTATATGTAGAATCTATTGCTTGTTTTTGTGGTGCGCTTTTACGCTCACGTTTAGGTGCATCTTCACTTTTCTTTTCAGGTGGTAACGCGCGTTTTATGCTAAGTGATATTTTACCATCATCGCCTATGCTTAACACCTTCATTTTAACAACATCATTAACTTTTACATGTTCTTTTATATCATTAACATAATTTCTTGCAACTTCAGATATATGTACCATACCTGATTTACCATCACCAATATCCACGAAAACGCCAAACGTTGTAATGGTAGTAATTTTTCCTTCTACGATGTCGCCAACCTTAAAATCCATAAATTTAAAAAGTCCCCCTAATTGCCTGATATATCAATATATATTTCTTCATCCGAATACACAAAGCCCAATCGCTCACGCGCCGCTTTTTCAATTATTTCGGAATGTGAGTCACTATCAAGCAATGCTTTCAATTCTTCATTCTCAAGTTTCAGTGCATCACGCTGATTTTCATACTGTGCTAAAGTTTCGCGATCTTTCGCCAACTGATTGCCAAGTCCGACAAGAGTTGCCACCATATATACAGATACACCTAGCACAATAAGACGCACCAAAACACTTTTTCTGCGTTTAGGTTTTTGTTTCATTTAAAACATACTCCGCATCATAATTATTTTTATTAGTATACAACACTTTATGCCTATTTTTCAAGAGTTTTTTAACACTTTTTGATAAGCTTTCAATAAATTTACATAACAATCTATAAATTTTGTGTAGTATGGTATCGGTTTTAACGTACAAAAACTCAAATCCGTTATTAATACATATCATCAGCTTCTTAAAAAGTGAAAAAATCAATGTGAAAACTGGCAAAATAAATCGTGATAAACTTATCCTAAAAATCAGAAATCCTATAAATTCGCCTACTAACACATATCCTCTAATCTCACCATTAGTTCTAGAAATTAAAAATATGAACGTAACAAAAGCATTTATAATCCAAAAAAAAATATCGGTAAAAAATACCATCATTGCAGAATTAAATCCTGCTTTTCGTGACCCTCTTAGAATATCATAATTTGCACATACTATACAACCTAAACAAATCGATAAAAGAAGTGTCATAAACTGATTATTTATATTTATTTCCCACATAAATCATCTAAAAATTTTTGATAAAAAACCACCCGAAGTTTTACCATCAGACATATATACAACAGCATGAATTTGGCCTGTTGCTGAAAAATCTCCACTTTCATTATTAAATCCCGACACGTGTAGGTCATCACCTTTTATTGTCATATTTCCAAGCGCAGTATTAAGCAAAATTGTTTCATCATCAAATGATATGACATCCTTAACACCAGATACATTCAGCTTTTTACGACCTTCAATTATCACATTCTGATAAACACCCATATTTTCATCCAAAATAAAACACCTCAATAAAATATATTTATGAGGTGCATTTGTTATTCTATTATTTTGTAAGTAAGTGATGCGTCATCTTTTCGTACTGTTTCGCACACTTCAAGAACCTGAACTTTTACATTCTTTGATCCAAAAGATATTTCAATAATATCGTTGACCTTTATATCAAGCGAAGCTCGTGCAACACGCCCGTTTACAATTACTCTGCCCGCATCACAAGCTTCATTTGCAACAGTGCGGCGTTTTATGATACGTGAAACCTTTAAATACTTATCTAATCTCATAATATTCCTTTTTCTAAAAAAACTTTGAGCCGCCTAAATAGGCGGCTCATTTTAAGTAAATTTAAATTACTTAATAGCGTCTTTGAATGCCTTACCAGCTTTGAATGCAGGGCTCTTAGAAGCGGCAATCTTAATCTTCTCTTTAGTAAGAGGATTGATGCCTTCGCGAGCTGCGCGCTCTTTAACTTCGAATGTACCGAAGCCAACAAGAGCAACCTTATCGCCTGCCTTAAGAGTATCTGTAATAGCGTCGATAACTGCTGCTACTGCTTTAGCTGCATCTTTATTAGAAAGACCTGCTTTCTCTGCAACTGCTGCTACTAATTCTGTTTTGTTCATTGTAAGAACCTCCTGAATTTTTTTGGTTTCGTTTTAGTATTAAACACCACTTTAGATGGCATTTAAAAAACATTAATATGTCATTTATAATTATACCTTATCTTTGGAAAAAATCAACCATTTTTAATAGATTTATTAAATTTATTCAAATTATGCTGCATACTTTTGTGCATTTATACCAAATTATCGTATAATTTTTAGTTTAGTAAGCAACTTTAGTATTTTGTCACCCTTTGGCAACGATAATACATCATCTGGTTCAAATGTATTAAGCAATATAAGAATTATTAAATAAACAATTGCAGCTACGGCAATTTCAGCGACTGTACCTATTTTACCCATACTACTTAAATTCAAAACTACGGTAGAAAATCCACAGAAAAGAGCCGCAATAAATGGTTTTAAAATTGTTTTCCAAATATTCGGTTTAACACCTGTATATTTTATTAACGAAAGCAAGTTAGCAACAAAAATAAATAAATATGATGCAAATGTACCTATTGCTGCGCCTTTAATATTAATTGTTGGTATACCTACAAATATGAAGTTTACAACTATTTTTAAACCTGCACCAATTGCCACATTTCTTAAAGAAATCTTCTCTTTGCCGATTGCTTGAAGCATACTAATCATTGGTATTGCAAGTCCCGCAAACATTGCAGCTAACCCATAAATTCTAAGCATAGTTCCGCCTATTTCCACAGCAGCTTTAGAACTATATAGCAATCCCATAATTTGACTACCTAAAAACGTAAAACCTATTCCTGCCGGCATTGATATCAACGCTGTAAACTTTATAGTTGATTCAATGCTTTTCTTAACAGCAATTGTTTCGCCTTTACCTTTTACCCAACATGATGTTAAAACAGGTAATGCGCTTACACCTAAAACTGAGGTAATGGTAGGAATTAAATTATATAGTGTAAATGCTTGACCACGAACACCGTAAAGGAAAGTAGGTAATTCCTCGTTACTAAGTTCGCTTATACCTTCTTTTAATCCTGCATTATAGTCAAGAATTGAGGAGTGGTACATAGTTCTAATTTCATCGGCAAATTCACCCATCATATTTGTAAGTTGCCATTTTACCAACGATACATCAACCAATGATGAAACACTATTAGCCAAAGAAGCCAAAACTACAGGTATAGCAATAAGAAGTATTGTTTTTCTAATCGCTTTGCTTGACTGTGGATCAGGCGCTTCATCAAGTTCTTTTTCGGTAATACCATCACCTTTAAATTTATAACGAAGTGTTAAAAATGTTGCTGCCGCAATACCGCCTACAACAATACCAAGCATTGCTCCTGCCGCTGCGTACGCAACCTTGCCGGTTAACTTTAATATAACATACGCGAAGGATAAACCTAATATTAATTTGCCTAACGCTTCAATAACATCGCTCACAGCTGTCGGATACATATTTCTAAGTCCTTCATAATAACCACGATAAGCCGACATTATACAACAAATAAGCAATGAAGGCGCAATAGCAAACAAACTATAAATAGTCTTTCCTGATTTATCTGTAAAGTGAACAAACGGATATATAAGAAGCAACATAAGTATAAATCCGGTTAAACCGGTAATTAAAAATAACTTTTTAGTCACTTTTAAAGACTTACGTACATCCTTATATTTTCCTTGTTGCATCTGCTCCGCCACAACACGCGAAATAGCAATTGGTAGACCTGCCATTGCGAGTGTGTATATAGGCGTAAATAATTGATAAGCTGAATCAAAATAACCAAAACCCAAAGTACCTATCAACTCAGATAATGGTATTTTAAAAATTGCGCCTATTATCTTAACAAGCATTGTAGAGCATAACAATATTATAGCGCCATATTGAAAGCTTTGCTGTTTTCTTTTATTTTCCTGCATTATATATCAACCTCGTTACAAATAGCCTTAAGAACTTCAAAAAACACTTGTGATAAAGTTTGGCCTTCACCTGTGTTCATATCGCTGTAATTCGCGTACGCATCCTCACCCGCATCATCTGATACTCGGCGAAGGCTTAAAAACGGTATACCTGCCATATCGCAAACACTGGCAATCGCCGCTGTTTCCATATCGCATGTAGTAGCAGCAAATGTATCACGTAAAAAGTCACGATCATCAGCGTTGCAAATAAACCTATCCCCGCAAACAGCAGTACCGTGTTCACATTTTCCGATCGCTGACTGCGCTATTTTTAAAAGAGTTTCATCAGCATCATAAATATATTTTTGTGAAGGTTTTTCACATGGTTTATATCCTATACCTGTAAGATCAAAATCATGCTCTAAAAATTTGTCTGGCAATACTACTTCTCCGCGATGCACTCGGCTTATACCACCCGAAAGGCCATAATTCAATATATATGTACAGCCCATATCTGCAAGATGTGTAGCAGCAATAGCAGCATTTACCTTACCTATGCCACAGTTTATACAAATAATGTCTATATTATCATTTACAATTGAAAACGCTTTACGATTAAAATACTTATATTCTTTTGGATTATATTCTTTTGCCGATTCTAAAAAAGGAGCATATTCATCATAATCAGCAACCACAATACCTATTTTAACATTCATCATAAATTATCCTTTAATCAAGTTTTACTCCGCAATTATTACAAAAAGCAGAATTAATATCTACATTTGCGCTACAGTTGGGACATATTCGTTTGTTTTTTATATTTTGAATATCTTCATTTAAACGAGCAATTTCCTCGTTTTTTTCGTGTATAGCATCAACGAGATTACGTGTTTCATCATCTAAATCAGTACTATCCTTAACTAATTCAAAATAAAATTGACCTAATTGTGCATAATCCTTTTCACGTTTAGCTTTAAGCGAAGCTATACTAAACTTTTGTTTTTCGGTAACTACAACCTCACCTGTTTTTTTATAGGCAACATCAAGTACCTCTTTTGTTTTATTAATGGCATCATCTAAAAATCCCATTTATAATACCTCCAACTATTTTAAAGTTCCAAACCACCAATAAATTCACGTATAAGTGAATCGCGTGGCACAAATTCTTCGGAAATGGCTACAAAACGTTCAAGTGCATTAGCTGTATCAATAAAATATTTATAACAAGGTGTATTTTTACCAACCGTGCTTCTCATTTTGCAAAAACGTTCACGATAAACACCTAATTCATACGGATGAAAAGTTACAAGCTTAATATCTGCCTTATCTTTGAAACAATATAAATATTTTCTTTCTCCATCTATAACGTTATTCCATAGATGTAATGTTTCTGTGGCTGTTGCTCCACGAAAACGTTCATCACGCAAAACTCTTCTTATAAGACGAATTTGTCTGCTTGAAAGCATTTGAACCCCATTATTATCATCTACTGAACGATTTACACTGATATATATTTTTAAAATGTTTTTTTGTGGTACCAAATCGGTTATAAGAGGATTCATAGCATGAAGCCCCTCCACAATCACAATGCCTCGGTTGCCTATATTAACTGTTTGAGCGTTAAGTACTCTTGATCTGCTCTTAAAATCATACTGTGGCAAACTTGTGCTTCCACATTGAATTATATCATTAAAACACTTATTTATAAGTGTGATATCAAGTGAATTTACCGACTCGATATCTATACTACCATCAGGTAATTTTGGTAACTCTTTTGCCGGAAGATAAAAATCATCCAACGATACAACTGATGTTTTTTCGTGAAGTTTTTCTAGACTATCTTGCAAAATATGAGCTGTTGTTGTTTTGCCTGACCCGGATGGACCTGCAATTGCTACTATTTTTATATCATCATCTTGCTCTATGCGTTTTGCGATTTCATTTATATTGTCTGTATATTCCTTATTACACGCTTTAACAAATTCCATTGGTTTATTTTTCGCCAATTTATTAATCTCATTTAAAGTATTTACCATAAAACTCACCTATTTCTTTTTTGCGTGATATAAGTTCTTGAAAACCACTTATATATTCATACGGATACTTATAGTTGAATATTCTTTTTATGTTTTTGGAATCTCTGTCTTTAAGTTTTGTCACCGCCGATGCACCGCAAGCAAGGATTGTGTGTGTTTCATCCATTATATAAACGTTGTACAATCCTTCAAAACCCTTTTTGGCGTATCCTACGTTTTCAAGATTACCTACAGTTTTACTCTGTCTATACATATAATATGGCAAAATTTGATTTTGAGTCAAAATTTCACGCGAATAATCAACCATTTTTGCCGCAGTTGCGCCAAATTCGATTTCTTGGTGTTGGCCTGTGGTATTAAGCGTTGAAGCTCGTTTCATTGAAAGAGAATGAACAGTAATACTTTCAGGATTTAAATCTATCAACTGTTTTACTGTGCTTTTAAAACTTTCAAAATCATCAGTTGGCAATCCTGCTATAAGATCCATATTTATATTATCAAAGCCTATTTCCCTTGCTAAATTAAAGGCATCTACTGTGTCAGAGGCTGTATGACGCCTACCTATAGCTTTAAGAACTGAATCATTCATAGTTTGTGGATTAATACTTATACGTGTAACACCATTTTGTTTTATAGCACGCAATTTATCAGCATCTATAGTATCGGGTCTTCCTGCTTCGACTGTAAATTCTCTTACGCCAGACATATCAAAGCATTGATTAACTGTACCTAATACCAAATTCAGCTGTTGAGCATTAAGGGTAGTAGGTGTACCTCCACCCATATAAACAGTTTCTAATCGCAAATTTAATTTTTTCGCAATATCAGCTGTGATTTCAAGTTCACGACATAAAAGTTCAACATATTGGGGTATTATGTCATTTGCTTTTTCAATAGAATGTGACACAAATGAACAGTATGAACATCTGCTTGGGCAAAAAGGTATCGACAAATAAAGACTGAATGAATTGTCATCGGATAATTCAACAATTGCCTTTTCACCCTTAACTGCGCTTTTGCATAAATCAAGTTTTGATTCACTTACTAAAAACTTATTTTTAAAAAAGTTTTCGGCATACTCTAAACCATAATCACTGCAATAACGCGAAAAAAGTTTAGCAGGACGTACACCAGTAAGTATACCCCATTCAGGTCGAAAAGAAGTCAATTCTTCCAAACAATAAAATAATTGACGGGCCAATTCGTGCTGAGTTTCTTTTCTTGTATCTAGTATAGTTTTGTCAACATTTGCTGTGTGTTGAGTCTGTACGTTTTGTAATTTCAACTTTGCGAAAACTACAATATCTTCACCATCTTCAAACACTTTGCAAACGGCGCAGTTTGTATCATCTTCTTCCTGTCTTAAAACTTCAATTTTTTCAAAAGGAAGAAAAAGTCGTATCAGTTTTTCCATTTCATAGTCAAATTCATGACCAATGTTACAAAGTTTCATCTATTACCTCAAATAAGGATTATATTCTCTTTCATGACCTATGGTTGTTTCTTCTCCATGACCTGAATAAACCTTTACGTCATCATCAAAAAGCCACATAATTCGATCAAGCGACTCTTTCATATCACTAAAGTTACCGCCAGGAAGATCCACACGCCCTACTGTTTCATAAAACAGCATATCCCCACTAAAAAGACAGTCATTCATAAGATAACACATACCACCTACGGTGTGTCCTGGTGTTTCAAAAGCCTTTACAGTAACATCACCTACGGTAAATTCTTCCTCATCTTCTATGGTATAATCAGCTTTAAAAGCAGGAATTGCAGGTGAAAATCTACCCGACAAATTAAATGATGGGTCAGATAAAGCAAATTCTTCATTTTTGCCTATCGCAATTTTAACACCTGTTTCCTTACGTAGTTGTAAAGCCCCACCAATATGGTCATAGTGAGCGTGTGTTATAAGAATAAGTCGCACCTTATCTGCGTTTTGATTTAAAAAATTTTTTATTTCTACTGTGTATTTACCAGGATCTACAACAATTGCCGCTTTGGAGGTAAGTATTCCATAACAATTAGCATATGTAGCTAGATACCCGTTAAGTAAAAATTCAACCTTCATATTTATCCCTTTTTATTCCAAATATCTGTATCTAAAATTATAGTAACAGGTCCATCATTCACAAGTGACACCTGCATATCAGCACCAAATTCACCAGTTTGAACATTTTTAACGCCATTATTTTTTAATGCTTGGCAGTACAAACTGTAATATTTTTCTGCAGTAACAGGTTCCATCGCATTTATAAACGAAGGGCGATTACCTTTTTTGGTATCAGCAGCTAAAGTAAACTGTGATATACACAAAATTTCGCCATCTACATCAAGTATAGATTTATTCATTTTTCCGTTTTCATCTTCGAATATACGAAGATTTGCTGTTTTTTTAGCAAGTAATTCTATATCACTTTCTGTGTCGCCATCAACAGCACAAAATAAAATCATATATCCTGTGTTGCAACTTCCCACAAGTTTTTCATCTACTTGAACACTTGCATTTTTTACCCTTTGAATTACTGCGCGCATATTATTGAACCACTCTTTCCACGCTGAAAACACCAGAAATTTTTTCCATTCGCGCAATAATACTACGCAAATGTTCAACACTTTCAGCGCTGATATTTATGTGTATAATACTATTTCCGCCTTTAAGCTGTCGCGCGTTAATTTGGTGCACAGCAAGTCGCATATTATAAGCCGTGTTCATAACATCACCAACAAGACCTTCACGATCTATTGCAGAAATTTGTAATGTAGATGTAAAACTTTCGCTATGAACATTATCCCAATGAGCATGTACCCAGCGTTCTGGTTCATTGGACTTAGAAATATCTTGTGGAACATTATTACAATCACATTTATGAATAGATACACCATGACCTCGTGTTATAAAACCGATTATATCATCACCTGGAAGTGGTGCACAACATTTTGAAAGCTTTACAAGACAATTGTCAATTCCCTCTACAATAACGCCTTCTGAAGAAACCTGTTTCTTAGGTGCAATAGTTGTTATTTCTACCGCTTTGGCTGCGCTTACACGTTTGCTATAATCTTCTCGCATACGTGGAAGTATCTTTGAAATAAGAACACCACCATATCCAATTGCCGCATAAAATTCATCACCATCAGCAAAATGCATACGTTTTGCAAGGTCATCTATATATTCATCGTATTCCTGTTCACCAAAAGTAATGTTATTACGCCTTAATTCGCGCTCAAGATCAGCTTTACCTTGTTCGATATTTTCAGTGCGTTTTTCACGTTTAAACCATGAGCGTATTTTTGCCTTTGCTGAGTTAGTAACAGCGATATTTAGCCAATCGCGGCTAGGACCATGACCTGCTTGATTGGTTGTTAATATTTCTATTACTTCACCTGTTTTTATCTCATGATTTATCGGCACAATTTTACCATCAGCTTTTGCGCCGATCATTTTTATACCTACTGCTGAGTGAATAGCAAACGCAAAGTCAACAACGGTAGAACCAACAGGTAAATTTATAACATCGCCACGTGGTGTTACCGCAAAAACATCTTCCTGAGAAAGGTCAACCTTGATTGTTCTAACAATTTCTGAAGCATCGCCAGACACATCGGATGTTTCAAGTACCTGGCGTATCCAAGCAAGGTGATTTTCCATATACTCATCACTACCGGTAATTCCCTCTTTATACTTCCAGTGTGCTGCGATACCGTATTCAGCAGTATGATGCATTTCAAATGTACGAATTTGAATTTCAAAAGGTATACCTTCACGACTAATAACCGTTGTGTGAAGTGACTGATACATATTAGGTTTAGGAGTTGATATATAGTCCTTAAATCGATTAGGAATAGGACGGAACATATCGTGCATTATACCCAAAATATTATAGCAGTCAGCTACTGTATCAGTTATTACACGTATAGCATAAACATCATAAATTTCATCAAAATCACGTGATTGCAAATACATTTTTCGATATATGCCGTGAATAGATTTAACTCTTCCTTGGAAAGACATCTTTACATTTGGCATTTCGTTTTTTAAACGAACTTCAATGCTTTTTTCAATATCTTCGAGTATCTGCACCCTTTGATGTTTACGTACTTTTAAAAGTTGTTCAATTTCATCATAAGCTATTGGATCAAGATATTTAATAGCCAAATCCTCTAGTTCTTCTTTAACTGGGCGTATACCAAGTCTATGCGCAATCGGAGCATAAACCTCAAGTGTTTCAAGTGATTTGTCACGTTGCTTTTGCTCAGGCATAGCATCAAGTGTTCGCATGTTGTGCAAACGGTCGGCGAGTTTAATGATTATAACTCGTATATCCTTACCCATAGCAATAAGCATTTTTCTAAGACTTTCTGCCTGTTCTTGCTCTTTAGATGAGATAGAAATTTTTCCTATCTTTGTAACACCATCTACAAGCAAAGCTACATCCTCGCCAAAGAGCTTTTTAACATCTTCAACACTTACAGCCGTATCTTCTACAACATCATGAAGCAAAGCTGCCGCAATAGACTGGCTGTCCATACCTAGGGTTACTATGATTTTTGCTACATTATAAGGGTGAATGTAATATTCTTCGTTAGTAAGACGTTTTTGTCCAGTGTGATGCTCAACGCAGTAGTTAAATGCCTTTTCAATTAACTGAATGTCATAACTTCCGCCCTGAGTTTTCATACATTCAAGCAGATCCTTATAATCATTCATTGCTGCTTCATTCACATTTATTCACCCTTTCATAAATATTTTTATATGTTTTCGAATTTAATAAATCAGTTTTTTGATTTGTTGTATGACCTATCAAAACTCCATCTTTTTTTGATACTAGACCCAATTCACAAAGAACTGTTGTTGCAACATTTATTTTTGCATAGCCTAAATCTTCATTCTTTAAGTATTCAAGTCTTTCTGATTTTATCGGTGATGCGTTTATAAGTTTGTATATCTCACCCACTTGTTCTCTTGTTGGTAAAATACCATTTTCGGTGATCGTATCAAAAGAAATATAATCTTCATAACTACACTTGCTTTCAAAATAAGCATCATCATCCAAATGGCTCATCTTTATAGCCTTTACTTGTACCGACAACACATATTGGCCTTGATATAAATTTGTATCAAGCACAACAGCAAGATCAACCACATCACCTACGCAAAAACAAAACTGGTCTGGTGATACACCAAAAAACAAACATTGAAAAACACTCTCGCCCTTTCGGCATAATAACTTTATGTGTTTATTATTACCAATAGGTGTTATTTTTTGGATTGTTGCCTCAGATATACAAAAAACTGGAGTTGGGTTTCCTTGTCCAAAAGGTTCAAGCTCTTTCACGGCATATGCCATATCTATGCTAAGACCAACAGGATTAATACGAAAATCTATATTTAATTTTGGTATAGCATAAGACATTTTTTTTGCATAAGAATTAATTTTTTCTCTAAATATTGCAATGTTTTCATCAAGAATGCTCACACCGGCTGCAAGTTCGTGGCCACCAAATTTCTCTAAAATTTCCGAGCATTCACAAAGCGAATTATACAAATGAAATCCCGAAAAGCTACGCCCCGAGCCATGCGCCATTTGACCATCAGTTGTAAGAATAATAGTAGGTTTGCCAAAGCGTTCGCAAATACGCGCCGCAACAATACCCAAAACACCAGCATGCCAATCCTTACCGCATACAATGATGACACGATTATTCTGATAACCGTTTTGTTCAATTATTTTTAAAGCTGAATTTAAAATATCTTTTTCTATTTGCTGTCTGCGAACATTATCATCATCAATAGGACCTGCCATTTTAAGCGCTTGAAGCGTATCATCACAAACAAGAAGCTGAAAAGCTCTAAACGCACTTCCCATTCTACCGGCTGCGTTTATTCTAGGTACTATTCCAAATGAAATTTTACCCGCAGTAATACTAGAACGATCTAAACCTGCTACATTAAGTATAGCGGTAATCCCAGGTCTAGGTGATGATTTAATTTTTTCTACGCCAACTTTTACTATCGAACGATTTTCATTAACTAATGGCATTACATCACCAATTGTAGCAACCGCAAGTATATCAGCATAATGCGATAGCATTTGTTCAGGTTCTTTATCATCAAGAACACAAACAAGTTTGAAAGCTACCTCCGCTCCACAAATTTCTTTAAAAGAGCTAGGGCAATCAATCCGATGTGGATCTACCACAGCCACAGCTTGGGGAATATTTTCAGGTGGCAAGTGGTGATCGGTCACGACAGTTTTTATTCCTAAAGAATTTGCATATTCAACTTCTTTTTCGCATGAAATACCATTATCTACCGTAACAATAAGACCTACGCCCTGAGCTGATAACGCATCAATAGCATCACAGTTCATACCATATCCTTCTGCCATGCGATCTGGTATATATGGCACTACATCTGCACCACGACCTTTTAAATAATCGTAAAGCAATGCTGTAGCAACTACACCATCACAATCATAATCACCAAATACAGCAATTTTAACTTTATTTTCAATTGCATTATTTATACAATCAGCAGCAATTTTTATATCAATTAATTCTAGTGGATCACAAAGAATTGGTTCATCACTCATAAGCAGTTCTAGTTCGCCAGAGTTGTCTATACCTCTTCCGACTGCTATAAGCGCAGAAAACGGATCTATATCGCATTCTTCTGCCAACAATTTTGCTTTTTCACGGTCAGGGGTACCTACTATCCACTTTTTAAATGACATAAAATCACCACCTTGTTTTAAAAAATAATTATTCAATTTATAATAACATAAATATATATTTTTTTCAATATGTTTATATATAAATATATATTAAAAAGCAACCGAAAAAATCGGTTGCTTTTATATTTTTATTCTTGTTCAAATGAGCCTGTATAGAGTTGATAGTATGTGCCTTTTTGAGCAATCAAATCCTCATGCGAACCACGCTCAATAATTCTTCCCTTATCAAGCACCATAATTACATCAGAATTCATAACAGTAGAAAGTCTATGCGCTATAACAAAAACTGTTCTACCTTCCATCAACTTATCCATACCTTGCTGAACAATAGCCTCAGTACGAGTGTCGATTGAGGATGTCGCCTCATCAAGAATCATAACCGGAGGATCGGCAACCTCGGCACGTGCAATAGAAATAAGTTGTCGCTGACCTTGTGATAAATTAGAGCCATTATTAGAAAGCTGTGTTTGATAACCTTGAGGTAATCGAGTTATAAAATCATCCGCACCCGCAAGTTTAGCTGCTTCAATACATTCCTCATCAGTAGCATCAAGTCTACCGTAACGAATATTTTCCATTACAGTACCAGTAAACAAGTTTGTTTCTTGCAAAACAATTCCCAAAGAACGGCGTAAATCAGATTTTTTAATCTTATTAATATTTATACCATCATAACGAATCTTTCCATCTTCAATATCATAAAAACGATTAATAAGATTGGTAATTGTTGTTTTACCAGCGCCCGTAGCTCCAACAAACGCTACCTTTTGACCTGGTTTTGCATAAAGTGATATATCATGAAGAACGATTTTATCTTCTAAATATCCAAAATCAACCCCTGTCATAGTAACATCACCTTGCAACAACTTATAAGTAAGTGTGCCATCACTATGCGGATGTTTCCATGCCCAATGTCCTGTTCTTTTATCGGTTTCTATAATATTTCCATCAGCATCAATCTCGCAATTAACAAGAGTTACATAGCCATTATCTTCTTCTGGTTGCTGGTCAATAAGACTAAATACTCGATCAGCGCCCGCAAGTGCCATAACAACAGTGTTTATTTGTTGTGTAACTTGGTTTATATTACCTGTAAACTGGCGAGACATATTAAGAAATGGAACCATAATATCAATAGTCAAAACACCAACACTGCCAGTAATCAACGCGCCTATTGAATAGTTAGGTATTTTGGTAAGCAAGAACAAACCACCGATAGTAGCAACTAAAACATAAAGTATGTTACCGAGGTTTCCAATAATTGGACCTAAGCAGTTTGCGTATGCATGCGCACGAAAACTATCGTTAAAAAGTTCTTCGTTAACTTTATCAAAATCTTCGTTACATTCTTTTTCGTGACAAAACACTTTAATAACCTTTTGTCCACTCATCATTTCTTGAACGAAACCTTCGGTTTTGCCAATAGATTTTTGTTGGCGCATAAAGTATTTTGCGGAACCACCACCAACTTTTTTAGAAACAAAAGCCATAGTGATTACACCTAAAAGAACTACTAAAGTCATCCAAATGCTATAATAAAGCATAATACCAAGCACACTTACAACAACAACTGTTGCTTGTAAAAGCGATGGCAATGAACGTGAAATTAACTCGCGCATAGTGTCTACATCATTTGTATAATGACTCATTATATCGCCGTGTTTGTTTCTATCAAAATATTTTATTGGCAAATTTTGCATAGTTTCAAACATGTGGCAACGCATTTTGTTTAAAAAGCCTTGAGTTATATACACCATCAGTTGATTATACAAAGTTATCGAAATTATTGATAGCACATAAAAAGCTATAAGAATAAATATTTTAGGCAATATTGTTTGCTTTGCCAATTCCCAATCGCCCGTTTGTATAAAGATTTCTATATCAGCAAAAATCTTTTGCTGAAAAACAGCCGGCATGGCAGAAGTTAACGCAGAAAAAAGAATACACGCTACTGTAATCGGCATCATAACGGGATAAAATTTGAAGAGCATTTTTAGTATACGTTTAAATGTATTTGGGTTAAACTTAGGTTTTGGGCCTCTCGGTGCGCCCTTACCCATAGGCATTGGACCTCTACTCATCAAAATCACCTCCGTTAGTTTGTTGTTCATAAACTTCACGATAAATTACGCTGTTAGCGATAAGTTCATCATGGTTTCCTATCGCCGATATACTACCATTATCCATAACTATTATCATGTCGGCATCCTTAACCGATGCTACGCGCTGCGCAATAATAATTTTTGTGGTTTCAGGTATATACTCTTTAAAACCTGCTCGTATAAATGCATCTGTTTTAGTATCTACTGCACTTGTTGAATCGTCCAAAATTAAAATCTTAGGTTTTTTAAGGAGCGCTCTAGCTATACAAAGGCGCTGCTTTTGACCGCCGGAAACATTAGATCCACCTTGCTCAATATATGTGTCATATCCATCAGGGAAACTGTTTATAAAATCATCAGCTTGAGCAAGACGACATGCTTCTATTATATCTTCATCTGTTGCGTTTTCATTACCCCAGCGCAAATTTTCCTTTATAGTACCTGAAAATAGCTGATTTTTTTGAAGAACCATTGCAACCGAGTCGCGAAGAGATTTTATATCATAATCACGAACATCTACTCCGCCTACCTTGACACTACCTTCTGTAACATCATAAAGACGCGGAATAAGTTGAACTAGAGAAGATTTGCTTGATCCAGTACCACCAATAACGCCCACTGTCATACCAGATTTAATTTGTAAATTAATGTTTGAAAGTGAACTCTTTTGTGCTTCTTTTGAATACTTGAAACTAACATCACAAAAATCAACTGAACCATCTACAACTGTATAAATAGGGTTTGTAGGATTGTGTAATGTTGGCTTTTCATCTAAAACTTCGCAAACACGTTTCATAGACTCCAATGATATAGTAATCATTACGTATATCATTGAAAGCATCATAAGTGACATAAGTATTTGCATACCGTATGTGAGCATTGCTGAAATTTGACCTATATCAATAATTTCACCCTTGCTTGAAATAGTAAGTCTAGAACCTACGACAAGCACAAAAATCATATTAAAATACATACAAAGTTGCATTATAGGGCCATTAAGTGCCACTATACGATCTGCTTTTGTAAAATCATCACGTATATTGGTACTTGCTGTTGTAAATTTTTTCTTTTCATAATCTTCACGAGAAAAGCCTTTTACAACTCGCATCGCACGAACATTTTCTTCGATAGATTCGTTTAATTTATCATATTTTTTAAACACTCTTCTAAATGCAGGCATTGCTGTACGCGCAACCAAAAAGAGTCCCAAAATAAGAACTGGTACAACCACAACAAATGTTGTAGCAAGTGAACCGCCCATAATATACGCCATAATTACCGCAAACACGAACATCAAGGGACTTCTAATTGCAGTACGTATAATCATCATATATGACATTTGAACATTGGTAATGTCGGTAGTAAGTCGAGTTACCAAAGATGAAGTTGAAAACTTATCTATATTGTTGAAAGAAAAACTTTGTATACGAGTAAATACATCGTGACGCAAATTTTTAGCAAAACCTGCTGATGCCTTAGCGCAGGTAAAAGCTGCTAGACCACCACAACATAGTGATAAAACCGCAAGAGAAACTAGCATAATACCAGTTTTTAAAAGAACATTTAACTCTACTCCTGCTTTAATATCATTAACTAAACGTGCCGTTATAAAAGGAATAAAACACTCTATCACAACCTCGCCTACCATAAGCAACATAGTTATTATACTTGGTGTTTTATATTCACGAATACTTTTCGCTAGCTTTTTAATCATTCTATTACCTCCAAATTAGCCTTAATTTTATCTAAGACATTATAAAAAGAAACAAGCTCTTGTTCGGTTATTCCTTTTTTAAGTGCGGTTTCTAACATTTCTATATTTTGAGTAGCTTTTTTATGAATTTCGATAGCCTTATTAGTTAAAACAATTTTTTTAAGACGAGCATCACAGTCAACCGATTCACGTTTTATAAGACCGTTTTTTTCCATTAGTTTTAACATGTTTGTAGCTGTTGAGCGTCTTATTGAAAAACGAGCCTCGAAATCGCGTTGAAAAATATCTTTGTTACGATTTTCATAAAAATATCTTATAGCCCAGCCATGAACCCCTGTTGACTCTTTAAATTCCTCAGGTTTACGTTGTTCAAAATAGCGCTTTATCAGATTATTAAGCGTTCTAATTTCAAAACCTATATGCATTTGTTTTTCCATTTTATCCCACCACTAAAATAAATGTTAGTTTGCTAACAATTTATTATTATAATACCCTTTTTTTGCATTGTCAACCAAATAAAATTTTATTTTTCATAAAAAATAAAGGTACGCATTTGCGTACCTTTTTTCTTAAACAATTTGTGCTATAACACTTTCAAAATATTCTTTTGAAACATCTGCAATTTGATCCATTTTTGAACATTTAACTTCTAATGAATCGTTTGTTTCTACGACAGATAAAATTTCGGATTTTGCAATCTCGGTTTTACCTAAAATTAGATTTACTAATTCCTTTTTGCTGTCATCTCCGCCTATAGTAAGTTTATTACTATATTCAGCGGCTAAAACTACAATTTTTCCTATAACTTTAGCACCATATTCTACATCATGCTTTACGGTTGCATTTGTTATTATTTTTTCCTCTAATTTACGCATAGGTTCGGTAACTTCCGGTTGTGCTGATTCACATTTAGAAAGTTCCATCTTTAACTTATTGATTTCATCTGCATAAGATTTTAATTGCTTTTTTAGTTCATCTAATTCAATCTTTGTCTTTTGAAGCGTATCAAAAAGTGTTAGATTTTGCTGTATTAAATCTTTTTTACGCATTAGTTTACCTCAATTTATCACAAATTTAACTGTCTTTTTAACTATTAGCACAAGCAAAAGAATTGCTGTTAAACTGCCCATACTATCGATAAAAACATCAAGTATGCGACATGCCCTACCCGGTACAAAATACTGATGTATTTCATCACTGATACTATAAGCAACGCAAAAAACAATTGCCAATAGTGCTCTAAACTTAAATTCTCGTTTTGTATATGCAGTAACTGTCAAAAAAGAAATTGCACCCAAAATAAAATATTCTAAAAAATGTGCGGTTTTCCTTACTACGACTGTGATTATGTCTATTATATTTTTTTGTTGTTCCTCATGTAATGTTTCATACTTAGGATATATCGCCTCAATAACACTTACTACTATTGTACCACTAGTTTTTGAGGATTCTTCAGCATTTTGAGCTGAAAACATAAATATAATTACACACCACGCAACAAGCAAAACTATGCTTACAATTTTAAAAAGTTTAGTTTTACTCATTTTAGAAGAAAAGTGGGTATGGATTTATCCAACCACCATTTTTAAGCATACCAAAATGCAAATGATATCCGGTTGACCAACCTGTTGTTCCTACATAACCCAATACTTGACCCTGCTTAACATATTGGCCGTTTGATACGATTATCTTTGAAGCATGTGCATAATATGCAACGTAGTTTGCAGTACTTCCGTTTATGTTAAGCGAACCATGGTTTACTGTGCAATAGTTACCATAACCATTACTACAACAGTTACCTGATTTTTTATAGTTATGAGAACAACCATTAAAAACAAGAGTTACATATCCATCAGCTACAGCACGGATAGGTTGACCCGAAATGCCACCACCCGCAATATCAATACCATTGTGGTTAGATCCCCAGCGAGGACCAAAGTGTGATGATACATTAAAATAACCAGATACAGGCCATTGTAAACCGGTATTTGGGTTTACGAATGATGCGTAAGACTTAGAAGCTATATCATCTTCTAACTGTTTTTGCAATTTACGAACTTGAGCATTAATTGCATCAACATCTTTTTGGTTACTAGCTTGCTGCGCATCAATCTGATTATAAATAGCAGCCGCTTCGTTCTCTTGGCTTTCAAGTTCTTTTTGCTGAGCATCAATAGTAGACTTTATAGAAACTTGTTCATCTAGCAAAGCTTCATTTTCTGATATTTTATCATTAAGTTTACCGATTTCTTCTTTAAGATCTTCCATAATACGTTTATCATGTGAAGATACAGATGATGTAAGTTGTGAAAGCTGTAAAAAATCAGCAAAGTTTTCTGCGCCTAAAAGAATTTGAACAGAATTGCTTGAATTGCTCATATAAATAGCTCTAAGACGCTTTTTAAAAGCAAGTTTATCATCTTCAATCTCTGCTTCTCTTGCAGCTATTTCTGCCTTGTTTGCTGAGATTTTCGAATTTATAGATGCTATCTCGCTATTGCAGCGATCAATCTGCGCCTGTGTGTTAGCAATTTTTTTACGAACAGCAGAAAGAATAACTGCTTGATCGCTTTTTTCAGCCTTAAGCTTATTAATTTCGGTCTGAATACTACTTGCTTCTTCTTTTAAAGCCGCTATATCTTGATTTAATTTATCTCTTTCGCCTTGAGTTAACGCCGCTGCATATAGCGATGACGTAACAAGCATTGCTATACACAATATAATCGTTATAACACGCTTTAGACTGTTTTTCATACTAGACCTCCGAATATTATATAGCAGTAAATTCGCTACCTTCGCGTTTTAAATATTTGCCTATCATAAATGCACTACCAATTGAACCGGCAAATACACCTATTGCTATAAATACAAGTAACAAATAAGCAGAAACTTCACTAAATGGCACAACGTTACCTAACATAACCGAAATTTTTTCGGTAGCAACTCGATAACAGAAATATATCAATCCCTCGGATATAAGCGCCGATATAAGACCGATAATCATACCCTCGATAACGAAAGGTATTCTAACAAAAGCATCAGTAGCGCCAACTGCTTTCATAATGCCAATTTCAAGTTTACGATTATACATTGTAACTCTAATTGTGTTAGAAACTATCACGAGTGAAATTACTACAAGAATCGCAATAATCCAAAAACCTGCGACATATATACCTTGTTTTATGGCATCAATTTTTTCAGCCAAATCACCATGCGACTGAATAACATCAACACCATCTATACCCTGAATTTGTTTAACGGTATCATCAAACAAAGCCATTTCTTTCATAGTTACCTTAGCAGCCGCTGATAATGGATTGCCATACTGATCATCGAGGAATGTAAAATAATTCTGCTGATCATCTAGCATATCATTTTTTACTGTTTCAAGACCTGCTTCACTTGAAACAAAATCTACTGAATCAACATTTGCTATGGCAGAAATTTTATCGCACAAAGCTTTTGCTTCTTCTTCATTATGTATAACATAATCGGATTCTACTATACCATTTTCATCTGCGCCCTCACGAGCTTCTTCAGGTAATTCCAATGTGTCACTATAAAGAGCCCAGTTATAGTCTTTCATATAAACCATAACAACATTTTGTTTTTCAAGCTCACCAACAGCCATTGTAACATTTTCTGAAATAAGGATAGCAAGACCAATTACTACCATACAAGCAACAAGTACACCGATTGAAGCTAGTGACATAAGTCTGTTTGCCCAGGTTCCTCTGAAACCTTCTTTTATAAGATATTTAATGCTTCCCATCTTCATTATTCGGCACCTCCTGCAGCGTTGTCGGCAACAATTTTACCGTTATCAAGCATAATTACACGGTGCTTAAAATCACGCACAAGATTATGGTCATGAGTTACCATCAATATCGTAGTTCCACGCTTATTAATTTCAGTAAGCAATGATACTATCTCGTAAGACATATTAGGGTCAACGTTACCAGTAGGCTCGTCCGCGATTATAAGATCAGGAGCATTTACAAGTGCGCGAGCAAGACCAACACGTTGTTGCTCACCACCCGACAAATGCATAGGCATTGAACGCGCTTTATCACCAAGGCCAACTTTACTTAAAGCTTGTGAAACCTCACGGCGAACTTCACGTCCTGATTTGCCAACTACATGCATAGCAAATGCCACATTATCAAATATATTCATAGTAGGAATAAGTCGGAAATCTTGGAATACTATACCCATTGTTCTACGAAGCAATGGAACTTTTTTTCGTGACATCTTAGTAAGGTCAAAACCATTTACCTTGATAGTACCGGTGTTTGCTTTTTCCTCACGCATAATGAGCTTCATAAAAGTACTTTTACCAGCACCTGATGAACCCACAACAAACACAAATTCACCCTTGTTTATTTGTATATTAACATCTTCAAGTGCATGTGTTCCGCTTGGATATGTTTTTGACACACCTTTAAATTCTATAACAGGCTGTGCTTTTGCAGGAACGCCAATAACTTGTTCTATTTTTTGTTCTGACATTAAAGTTTTCACACTTTCACTTAGTATTTTATAGGATTGCTCTTCAAGTATTTGTTTACCATAAGCGCAATTTTGAAAATAATTGCATGGTCAAACTCACGAAGATCAAGACCTGTTATCTTTTTGATTTTTTCAAGTCTATAAACCAAAGTATTTCTGTGAACAAAGAGTCTTCTTGAAGTTTCTGAAACGTTAAGATTGTTTTCAAAGAAACGCTGAATAGTAAACAATGTTTCCTGATCTAAATTTTCAATTGAACCACGTTTAAATACCTCTTTTAAAAATGTTTCACAAAGAGTTGTAGGCAACTGGTATATAAGTCTAGCGATACCGAGATTATCATAAGAAATAATTGTTTTTTCGGTATCAAATACTTTTCCAACCTCAAGAGCGGTTTGCGCTTCTTTAAATGATTTTGCAAGACCTTTAAGATTGTTTACAGTTGTACCAATACCTATAACGGTATGAACATAAAACTCACCAGAAAGAGTATCAGCAATTGATGACGCAAGATTTTCTATATCCTTACGGTCAATATCAGACTTTGTTTCTTTAACAAGTGCTATGTCTGATTCGTTTATATTGATAACGAAATCTTTTGTTTTTTCTGGGAACAAGTTTTGTAAAACCTCATAGATTGAAACATCACTTGCATCCAAGTTACGAATGATGATTACAGTACGTGCAACATCACTATCAAAATAAAGTTCACGTGCTTTTATATAGATATCACCCGGCAAAATGTTATCAAGTATTATGTCCTTAATAAAATTGCTACGGTCATATTTTTCATCATAATAATTTTTTATATTAGCAAAAGCAACCGCTATAATCGAAGCATACTTTCCACAAATTATATCAGTGCCCTCTACAAAAACTGTATAATCTGTTCCCTGGGCTGAAATTACGGGTTTAAAAGTATATCCGCCATCAACAAAACCTTCTGCCACTGGTATTACGGAAACATCAAGCTGTTCCCCTACTCTGGCTAATTCACTACAAGCGATTATTGTATTTTCTGCATCCATTACACCAAATGTCTTATCAACAGCATCTTTCATTTGATGAATTACAGTATGGAATAAACGGTTTGGCATATAATTTACACTTCCCTTTAAAATTTTATTACACACGCTTATATTTTACACTATAACTTAATATTTTGCAAGTAGTATATTAAATATAATTATATATATCAACGCAAAGTTTACATAATTTCAGTTTTGATAGCAGATTGTGACAACAAAATCATCTGTTATTTTTGTTTCAAAATTAAATTTATTCGAAAATGTATCTATTTGCGAAATATAACTAAGCGATAGCCCTTTCATCTTTAATGCAGCTTCTTTTTTCGTAAAAATTTCAATATATCTTTTAGAAATATCTTTGGTATATTGGTTTACATAACGACATTCTTTTTCGTTAAAAAACTTATATTCTTTCCTTGGCGTTATTGCGAGTATTTTTTGAATATCTACGCCAATCAATCTGTCACTAAACACACATACTACCCTATCATAACTATGTGAAATATTAAAATTACAAAAGTCGCAAAACGGTTTCCCTAAATCATTAAAAGTAATTTCAAATTCCGATTTACCATACAATTCCATTGCGCCTTGATATAGTAAAATATATCCCGCTAACGAACGGATTTTATCTTCATTTTTTGCCTTAGCATCAATTTTTTCCCTTATTGCGCAATCAAGCAGACTATACATTTTTGTATAGTCTGCTTCTGTAAAATCTGAAATTTTTGCTTCGTAAATTTTTATCATTTTATTACTGCGCTATCTAAAAGATATCTAATTACAGTTTCATTAACAGCATAGCTTTCAGCTATTACCGCATTTTCAACACCCTGACTTTCGATGGTGCTTTCAGACACTTCAATATTTTCTTTATCCATAATATAATACATTACCATATTTTCTTTCATTGTTGGATAAATCAAATCTCTTAAAACATCATCTTTCTCACTTTGCGTTATATCTGCGCCATAAACAGTTTGATAATATTCAACCGCTGCAGTATAAAACTTTTCAACATCCTTTTGTGGATAATAGTCAACCTTACTCTTAGCCACAACCGCATTAAACATAAAACTTTTCTGAGCTCGAGTATTTAACGCGTGAACATATTCATCTTTACTATCTAATTCAAGCAAACCAAAAATTTCTTCAGGTTCCTTTGCGACACCATTAACTTTAACTACAAACTTAGCATCTGCACCAGCAAGTTCTGTCGAGCTATAATCTGATGGGAATGTTACATTAACATCTACTGTTTGACCCACTTTTACACCAATAAGCTGCTCTTCAAAATCATCGATAAAAGTTCCCGAACCGATAGCTAAAATATCACCTTGTGCTGTTCCACCTTCAAAAGCTGTTTCGCCCTTGTAACCTGTATAATCTATGTTTACCAAATCGCCAAGTTCTACTGTGGTTTCAGCCGAAGTATCAAAGGTTACTTTTTCTTTGATTTGATCATCTGCTAGTTTGTAATTGTAGATATCACTATACAAATAATATGTATAAAGCTCAATATACTCTTTTGATGCGGTATCAATCTCGATACCAAGATAATCATTGACCTCTACATAATCAGCAAGATCTATTTTACTATATAGTTCACGCTTAGATTTCTTTTTTCCGGTTGTATTATCAGTAGAATCTTTGCATCCCGCAAAAACGCTTATAAGTAAAAGCATTGCCAATACTATTGATACAATTTTTTTCATTTTCATCACCATAATTAATTATTCTCCAATTCGCCCTTTGATGCAGCTTTTAGATATGCGTTTATAAACCCATCTAGATCGCCATCCATAACAGCGTTAATATTACCTGATTCAAATCCTGTTCGATGATCTTTCGCCAATGTATATGGCATAAAAACATAAGATCGGATTTGTGAACCCCAAGTAATTTCTTTTTGAACACCTTTAATGTCTTCGATTTTTTCAAGATGTTCACGTTCTTTTATTTCAAGCAGCTTTGATTTAAGCATACGCATCGCTTGCTCGCGGTTTTGAACCTGGCTACGCTCGTTTTGACAAGCAACAACAATTCCTGTTGGAATATGTGTAAGTCGCACTGCTGATGATGTTTTGTTGATATGCTGACCACCAGCACCCGATGAACGGAAAACATCCATTTTTATGTCATCCTCACGGATTTCTATATTCATATCATCGGTAATTTCAGGCATAACCTCAAGGGATGCAAACGAAGTGTGTCTTCTACCAGATGCATCAAATGGAGATACACGAACTAGACGATGCACACCGGATTCACTCTTTAAATAACCATAAGCATTCTCGCCTTCAACAAGCATGGTGGCACTCTTAAGTCCTGCTTCATCGCCATCGAGAAAATCAAGTATTTTAACGTTAAATCCGTGTCTTTCACCCCAACGAGTATACATACGAACTAACATCTGCGCCCAGTCCATAGCCTCAGTACCACCAGAACCTGCGTGGAAAGTAAGAATTGTGTTGTTAGCATCATACTCACCTGTAAGCAATGTAGTAAGTCGTAATGAAGATAAATTTTCTTCTAATTCATCAATAGAAGTAGTGATTTCATCAACCATTGATGCATCACCCTCTTCATCAGCCATTTCAATAAGCACTAAAAGATCCTCATAAGATGATGCAATACTGTCGTATGTTTCTACCTTGTTCTTAAGTTTTCCAGTTTTTTGAACTATGGTCTGTGAGTTTTCAAGATCATCCCAAAAGCCTGGTGCTGTTTGTTTTAGTTCAAGTTCCTCTATATCACGAACAAGTTTGTCATAGCCGATCGCATCACGCAAATCATGAATTTCTTGTTCATTTGCAACAAGGCGCAATTTTAACTGCTCAAATTCAAGCATCAGTTTTCCTCCAAATTATTTTGTTAAAACATAAGCGTGCCATTCTTCACGCATAAGACTATCATGGATTTTAAAACCATGTTCTGCTGCTGACTGTTCAACCTCTGCTGAGCGCATATCTATTATACCCGATACAATAAGTATGCCATCATCTTTCATAAAATCAGCAACATTGTCAAAAAGTCGCATTACAACATCCGCAACAATATTTGCACAAACTATATCATACTTGCCGCTTATTTTATCAGCAAGGTCACCAACTAAAAATTCAGTCTTTTCACTAACACCATTTATTTCGGCATTTTGTATAGCAGTTTTTACCGACTGCGCATCAATATCAACACCGATTGCGCTCTTAGCACCTAATAAATCAGCCGCAATAGCAAGTATTCCGCTACCTGTGCCTATATCTAGTACTGTTGTATCACTTGTTACTCTTTTTTCAAGAATTTCAAGACAAAGTGAAGTCGTAGCGTGACTGCCTGTTCCAAAAGCAGCACCTGGGTCAAGTGAAATCACAGTACGATTATCTTTGTTATCATAGCTTTCCCAACTAGGGCAAATCGCTAATTTTTCACCAATCTCAAAAGCTTTAAAATACTTTTTCCAGTTTTCATTCCATTGGGCATCATCGACAAGTTCACACTTTATTTCGTTATCGATTCCACAAGCAGTAAAACGTTCTCTAAGGTATGATACCGCCTCCACAGCGTTATCACTTTCAGCAATATACATGTGGATTATTGAATGGGTTCTATCTTTATTAACGAGTTCTTCATCAATTAAATCAATATGTGCGATTTCTTCTGCATCGGCTTCAAGATTTGTATAATCTTCAATATAAATTCCATAAGGAACAGTCATATTAGCAATAGCTGCCGCTTCATCTGTCTTTTCAGTAGGCACTTTTGCTGTAATTTCGGTCCAATCCATTTAAACACCTCAACGATACATTATATCATAAACAATCAAAAATTAAAAGAATAATTTTATATTTTCTTGAGTAGCATTGATACTTCCTTGCACCATGCCGCCCCTACCGCCACCGCGGACAACAAATTGCGATTTAAACTTTGCAAAAACTTCTTGTAATTCAGAATCATCCCCGCATATTGCAAAGGAATAATTATCACCATTTCCAGAAAAAGCAGCTCTTATGCCACCAAAATTCTTATGTAATTTATCAGCAATAGTTTGCAATTCTTTTATATCACAATCATCTATAAAAACACAATTTTCATCTTTGTTTACAATAGATATTGTAAGATCAGCAAGTTTCTTTTTAAGCTCGTTTATCTTCTGGTTTGATGCAATAAACTTTTCATCAAGTTTTACAACTGCCTTAGCTGCATCTTCTTGTTTTGCAGAAAGCATAGCAGAAATACTTGCTATGTTTTCATATTTTTCTTTGTAATCTTTTAGTGCAAATTCGCCACATTTAAGCACTATGCGTATACCACCACGCATACGTTCTGTATCAAGCAATTTTATAATTCCAATTTCACCAGTAAATTTAACATGTGGTGCACAACAAGCGCATACATCTGTATCTTTGATGCTCACAAGTCGTACAGCACCATCGATTTCTTTTTTACTACGATAATCGATATTATTTAGTTCCTTATCATTTGGATAATATGCTGTTACAGGTAGATTTTGCCACACCTTTTGATTAGCAAGATATTCAATTTCGTTAAGCTGTTCACCTGTTAGTTCTTTATCAAAATCCAAAGTAACAAGTTCTTCCCCTAAATGAAAACCAACGTTATTTACACCAAAAAGTTTGTGTGCAATACCAGATACTATATGCTCACCAGTATGGTTTTGCATAAAGTTAAATCGGCGTTCAAAATCGATTTTTGCTTCGATTTCAATTCCTGCTGCAATCGGGGTATCTACGTAATGATATATAACATCATTTTCAACTTGCACATCAAAAACTTTTACATTGCCTAATAATCCCGTATCAGCGGCTTGTCCGCCGCCCTCTGGGAAAAAGGCTGTTTTGTCGAGAACAATTTTATAAAACTTATCCTTTTGTTCACATTCCAAAACTTTTGCAGAAAATTTATTTATATATGCATCTAATTCGTAAAGTTTTTCGGTCATCCTAATTTCTCCAAAACGATATGCGCTACCTTGTAAATATCACCCGCACCCATTGTGATTATCAAATCTCCATCATTAGCGCTATCTATCATTTTTTGCGCCAATTCATCATAATCAGCAACAACCTGTGCATCTGGCAAACAATTTGTTACATCCTCGGATTTCACGCCATAAACATTTTCCTCACGCGCTGCAACAATAGGAGTCATAAACACTTTGTCTGCAACTGAAAGTGCTTCTATCATACCATCTTTAAGTAGCGCAACACGAGAATATGTGTATGGCTGAAAAACGACTATAACTTTTTTGTAATCAAGTGTTTTAGCAGCTTGTAATGTAGCCAACATTTCAGTTGGATGATGTGCGTAGTCATCTACCACCGTGATTCCCTTAGTCTCGCCAATAAATTCAAATCTTCTTCCAGCACCTGTAAATTTAGACAATGCATCAGTAATTCCGTCAGGCTCTACACCCATTTCATAACATACAGCAAAAGATGCAAGACCATTGTAGATGTTATGCTTACCAGGAGCGTGCATCTCAAGATATCCAACTTTTTCGCCTTTGCTCATTACATCAAAGCAATAACCATATTTACCAGGTTTAATGTTTTGCGGATAGTAGTCGTTATCATCGTTAAATCCGTATGTTATAATCTTGGCTTCTATCGCTGATACAACATCTTTTACATGAGCATCATCACCATTTGCATAGCAAATTTTACCCATAGATACAAATTTCTTAAAGGAATTTTTAAGATTTTCCATTGTCTTAAAATAATCCATGTGATCATCATCTATGTTAAGCAAAACAGTAATATCAGGAGAAAACTGTAAAAAACTATCTACAAATTCACAAGATTCGCATACCAAAGTTTCGGACTCACCGACTACACATGATGAATTTGCGATAGGCAATTTACCACCAATAACCGCATTAGGATTTTGCTTGTTTATTAGCAATATTTGTGTTATCATAGAGCTAACGGTAGTTTTACCATGTGTTCCACTTACACCTATAACATTGTCATAACAACGTGTAATAGCACCAAGCAATTGAGAACGTTCCATCTTAGGAACATTGTTTTCATCAGCCGCTATCATCTCGGGATTGCTATTAGGTACCGCAGCTGAATATGCCACTAAATCAGCGCCTACTATATTATCAGCAATATGCTCACTGTACACAGTAATTCCTAGTCCGCGCAAACGATTTACATTTGCATTATCGCTTTTATCAGACCCTGTTACTTTATATCCACGCGATAATAATAATTCAGCAATAGGACACATGCCGCTACCACCTATACCTATCATGTGGATATGTTGAGCATTCAAAAAAACTTTATCCGAATTAAGCTGTTTTTTCATAAAAACACTCCAAAAATCAATAGTTAAATATATTATACTATTTTTTATATAAAAAATAAACCCCTAATTTAAAGAAAGGTAGCTACGATGAGGTTCAATTTACCACAAAACATAAAATTTGTACTAGACACACTTAAAATCAACGGACACAAAGCCTATATTGTTGGCGGATGTGTACGTGATTTATTGTGCCAAAAAACTCCTCATGACTATGATATAACAACCTCGGCTCTACCCGAAGAAATACAAAATCTTTTCAAAAAAACAATTGCTACCGGTATAAAACACGGTACAATCACAGTAATTATTGACAATACTCAAATCGAAGTTACAACTTTCCGTACCGAAAGTGTCTATCAAGATAGTCGACATCCAGAAAAAGTCAATTTTGTTAAAAATGTCGAGGATGATCTTGCAAGACGAGATTTTACAGTAAACGCTATGTGCTACAACGACCAAGAAGGATTGATTGACATTTTTGGTGGTAAAGATGATATAAAAAACAAAATTTTACGTGCCGTTGGAGATGCAAAAACCAGATTTACAGAAGATGCACTTAGAATTTTGCGACTTTTTCGTTTTGCCTCAACACTGGGATTTGACATAGAAAAAATCACTTTTAACGCCGCTTTAGAATGTTCACATCTATTAAAAAATATAAGTGCAGAACGCATTTTTTCAGAACTAGAAAAGGCTGCTTCAGGCTACGATATTTCAATTATTTGTCCACTTTTACAAACAAACTCACTATCAAATTTTTATCTTAAAAATAACGATTTAACCAAACTTAAAAATTTAAAAAATGATAAAAAGTTACGCACTTTTGCACTGCTTTATAATACTAGCTATAACTTAGAAAAAACTCTCGATAATTTAAAATGCAGTAATAATTTTAAAGATTACTGTACAAAACTTGAATATCATATAACAAACAAAATCAATGCCACTAAAACCGAAATCAAAAATGCCCTTAATTTTTCCGATTATGATATCTTTTTAGATGCTTTAATTTATTACCGCGACATTTTAAACATCGATATTTCATTGTATACAGCTTTGCTAAATGAAATAAAACAAAATAATGAACCATATAAAATATCGCATCTTGATATTACTGGAAATGATATTATATCTTTAGGTTATAATGGAATTAAAATTGGTGAAATTTTAGAATTTTTACTAAAAGAGGTTATTAAAAATCCCCAACTTAACAAACGCGAAAAACTTTTAAATTTAATATGTAACTAAACCAACTAAAGCGCCATAAAATGTATTGAATTACATTTATGGTGCTTTTATTTTAGGTGGGTTGATATGAACATTTTGATTGTTGGTGGCGATTTTCGTATGAATATCGCTTTTGAAGAACTTAAAAAAAGCGGTTATATAGTTAACAGCTTAGGGCTTACAAATGATGACTGTGGTAAAATTGAGGAAGCTGATGTTATATTGTTGCCAGTGCCAACAACACGTGATGGAAAAAACATTTTTTGCCCACAAAGTGACAAAGTAATACCTCTTGACTTTATAAAAAAAGCAAATAAAAATGCTCTTGTTTTAAGTTGTGGTTATGCTTTTGACAACATAAACTTTATAGATTATCTAAAACTTGACTCCTTTTGTTACCTCAATGCTGTTCCTACCGCTGAAGGAGCCATCGCAAAAGCTATTTACGATACTCCTTTTTGTTTATGGAAATCGCGTGTTTTAGTAATAGGCAACGGCCGAGTTGCAAAAATTTTAACAGACAGACTAAAGGCTCTTGATTGTGACCTTACGGTATCAGCAAGAAAAACTCGTGATTTTGGACTTTTAGATGCACTAGGAATAAAGCATATTAATACTAACGAGGTAGTCAAGAACGCTCATAATTTTGACATAATTTTCAACACCATTGATGTAATGCTTTTTGATGACCTTGATGGACTTAAAAACTGTTATTTATATGATCTTTCTACTAAAGGATGTCTAAATTTTGAAAAAGCAAAAGAAAATAAAATACACGCTGAAAAACTTCCCGGATTACCAGGCAAAATAGCGCCCCTTACTGCCGGTAAAATAATTGCACAAACAGTAAAACAATTGATTGGAGAATGGGTATGCAAAATATAAAATTAGGCTATGCTTTTTGCGGTTCTTTTTGTACCATCAATAAATCCCTTGAAACACTAAAAGAACTTGCAAAACTTAATATAGATATTACCCCGATTATGTCGGAAATTACTTACACAACCAGCACTCGATTTGCTGAAGCTGACAAATTTAATAAAACCGTAGAAGAAATATGCCAGAAAAAAATCATACACACAGTATCAGAAGCAGAACCAATCGGTCCTAAGAATTTAATTGATGTAATTGTCGTAGCGCCCTGCACGGGCAACACCATTTCAAAAATAGCTCTTGGTATTACAGATACTTCGGTAACGATGGCTGTGAAAGCGCATTTACGTAATAATAAGCCCGTAATACTCGGTATAGCTACTAATGATGCCTTAGGCGCCACAGCAAAAAACATTGGACTGCTACACAACACAAAAAACATCTACTTTGTACCATATAATCAAGATGATCCAATAGGCAAAAACAATTCGCTTATTTGCGACTTTACCAAAATACCACAAACTATTGAATCGGCGATTAAAGGCGTTCAAATTCAACCGGTGATAATATAAAAAGCTCGGGCAAATGCCCGAGCTTAAAAATTTTATTCTATACCAAAATATTTTGCTGCATTGTTGTAACAAATATCCTCAACTATTTGACCTAATGTTTCCATATCAGCTGGATATTCGCCATTTTCTACCCAAGTACCAAGCACATTGCAAAGTATACGTCTAAAGTATTCATGGCGAGTATATGAAAGGAAACTACGAGAGTCGGTAAGCATACCAACGAAGTTGCCAAGCAATGACAAATTAGCCAGTGACTTAAGCTGTGTTTCCATACCTGATTTTGTATCACTAAACCACCAAGCAGAACCATGCTGAATTTTACCAGCAGCCTCAACACCTTGGAATGCACCGATAACAGTATCAATCATTTCATTATCATGAGGATTGAGTGAATAAACTATGGTTTTTGGCAACAAATCATCGACAGCAAGTGCATTAAGAAGCGCTGTGAGTGCCTCGCTACAAGGACGGTTTGAAATAGTGTCAAAACCTGTGTCTGCACCGATTTTATCAAACATAGCTTTATTTGTATTGCGTTGAACACTGTAATGAATTTGCATTACAATACCACGTTTTGCATACTCTTTACCAAGGCATACAAGAATAGCTGTTTTGTACATATCAGCTTGTTCGGTGGTAATTGCTTTACCCTTCATTGCAGCCTTAAATGCAGCTTCGATTTCTTTGTCTGTACCCACTGCAAAAGGAATGTAGTCAAGACCATGGTCGGTGGCCTTACAGCCCATTTCACAGAAATAATCAAGACGTTTAATAAGAGCTGCTTTAACATCAGCAACGCAAGTGATTTTCATATCAGCTGCTTTTTCTAATGCTTTTATGTAATCTACAAAACCTGCTTTATCAATATTAACCGCTTTATCAGGACGATATGAAGGCAATACAAGAGCATCGCATACGCCCTCTTCTTTGATTTTTTTGTGCCATTCTAATGTATCAATTGGGTCATCGGTAGTACCAATCATCTTAACGTTAGACTTTTTAATAATGCTACAAGCAGACATATCATCGCTTTGTAGTTTTTCATTACAAAGATTCCAAACTTCTTCAGCTGTTTTCGCACTTAAAATGCCATCGTAATCAAAATAACGCTTAAGTTCAAGATGATTCCAATGATACATTGGGTTACCAATCGCACGTGGAAGCATCTCAGCAAAACGCAAAAACTTGGTGTAATCATCAGCATCACCCGTAATTTCGTTTTCTGGTGTGCCATTACTGCGGATAAGTCTCCATTTGTAATGGTCTCCTCCAAGCCAAATTTCGGTAATGTTTTTAAACTTTTTGTTCTCATAAATCTCTTTTGGATTTATATGACAATGATAGTCAATAATCGGCATCTTTTCAGCATAATCGTGATAAAGTTTTTTAGCCGTTTCATTAGTTAAAATAAAATCATCATTAATAAAGCTCATAGCAATATCTCCTTTATTTTTATGAAATTATTATATAATATTCAATCTATTAAAGCAAGAAATTTCTTTTAAAATATAAAAAATCAAATATTTATTTACTCAAAAAACAAAAGCAGACCTCTTAACAATAGGTCTGCTTTAAAAACAATTAATTTTACTCTTCTTCAGCAAAATCAAGGTCTTCAACATTAACGTTAACGCGTGTTACAGCTGTACCAGTCATTGTTTGAATTTTATCCTTAACATTCTGCTGAACCGCTTCGGCAATCTCACGCATTTTTGATTTTGAGTCAACACAAATGTAAACATTTATATCAATGGCTCCATTAATACTTTCAACCTTAACGCCCTTTACAACGGTTTTTGATTTTATAGCGCCTTTAAGGTCAATCGCACGTTTCGCAATGCCCTTTACACCATCAATTTCAAGCGCAGCAAGTTCTGCCATTTTTTCAAGCACATCGGTGCTTACGGAAACTTCTGTTCTGTTATCCATTACTTTATCCTCCGTATATATAAATAATTTTCATTTTGTAATACTCTAACAATTATTATTACAAAACTATTGTAACATAATTCTTTTATTAAAGCAAGAAAATTATTTTATGGTAACAATTTTTATATTACTAAGTGGTATTTCGGTCTGCGCTGTTACAATGTCCTGTATTTGTAAGGTTTGAGTAGTAGATATTCCTTCAGATTTAACCACTATATTTACATCTTTATCCCCTATTATCACAACTGCTTCATCAAACCCCTTTGCTTTTAATAAAGTTTCTATATTATTAGCTTTTTCCACACGAGATGCCAACATAGTTACTTCGCTTAAAGCCTTCTGTTTCTCATCTTCTGTTATGTTTGCAGATTTTAATGTTTCTTCAATAAGTTGTTGTGCTTCATCAATAGCTGTCTGCCTATCTTTACGTGCGGTAGTGAAATAATCATCCTCACTTACTTTGGCAGAAGTTTGTACCGCTTCACCTGTAGCTTTAGTGCTACTGTTAACATAGGTTGCTTCACCTAAATATTTTTCAGTTGATGAAAATTTCATATTTAGCCATACAGCAGCTCCTAAACAAAGCACCATAAGTGCCAAAACAACATGTTGTTTACCAAATACCTTACCCTTTTTCATTTAGCTGTTCCTCCTGAAATGTATACTCTTTTTGAAGTTATATTCAAAGCCGCTGTTACGGCATTTTGTATTTTTTCGGCTGTGGCTTGTATTTCACCACCTACACATATTATGGCTACACCTCGTACCTCAGGCATAATTTCTGTAACCACTAGTGCCTGTTCACCACCATCAGCATTTTTAACAGTTATATAAGATTGTTTTTTGCTTTCGCTACTTTGATCAGAACTCGTACCACTTGCGCTTGAAGTATCGGTTTCATTAGCACTAACATAAGAATATCTAACACCACTTTCTAATGTTATAACTACCGTAGGGTTTTTATCTCCTGTGATGCTAGTAACTATATTTTTTATATCATCTTCTAACATCAATCTATATTCTTGTGAATTGTATGTATCGACATTAGATATTGACTCTTTGGACTTATCATCTGATGAAAAAAGAGAAGACACAAAAACAAGAATTATACCTAACATTCCTAAAGCTATTAATATTTTTGGGTTTTTAACTATACTTTTAATTCTTTCATTCATTTATAACGTATACCTCATAACTGTTAGAACCGATTATCTGTTTAATCAAATCACTGTTTTCAGTACTATAAACAGTTACCTTATTTATAGTTATGCTACCGTTTGATAATTTAGTAGTACTTACTAAAATTTTCGAAAAATTTATACCTTTATCAATAAGTGCTTGTGAAAAAACATTTTGTGCTGTAACTGCTGCATATTGTTCGGTTAAAATCGTATTATTCGAATTTGTTTCAAACTGTTCAATATTCAGTTTTGGAAAATTAACAACTCCGCTTAAAATACAGCACAAAAAGCAAAGACAAAACACATACTTAACACTATTGCTTAATTTATTTTTTGGACATAGCATATATAAAAAGCCCAACAAAATACACGATGAGCAAAAACTGAGCATGAAAGCAGAAAGATTGTTCATTATGTTTTACCTGCTGTAACAACTACCGAAAGCGAAATTATAAATGTAGCAGCCACCAACAACACAACACCAACTAAAACCGAAAGCATAGAATCAACAGCCTTTAAAATCGAACTTATTTTATTTAGCGAAAAAAGGTCACTAAGCGCAGATGTAGTAAACAAAACACAGCGCCATATTATAATCTCGACCAAAACCGGTAATAAAATCATAACGAGCGCAACCACTCCATAAATACCTATTGAAGAACGCAATAACCCCATAGATGCCGATACTGTAGATACTGCTTCGCTTAACACGCCACCTGCCACAGGCACCGAAGTACCCAATATAAATTTAGCTGTGCGCAATGTAACACTATCTGCCGCAGAATTTACAGTTGTTTGTATACTTAATATCCCGATAAAAAGCGTACCCAAAAGCGACAATATCCACATTGAAATCTTTTTTATACTGTCAACAAATCCGGTATTATCCAAAAGTGGTGACACTCCTGTACTAATACTAAGTGCTAAATACCCACCCATTAACGGCAAAATTACAAATGAAGAAATAAAAGCGACTACCTCGGTAGCAATAAGCAATAGCGAACTCATTGATGCAGCGGTTACAGTTTTTCCTGAAATTGCTGTCACAGTAGCAAAAACAGGAACAAAACTTAACATAAACGAACTACAGCCCTTCATAGCATTAATGGCCGTAGATACACTTTGCCAAATGTTGCCTGAAATAATAACCGTTATTGCAAGCGATGCTGAAAAAGAAGCTGTGTTTGTATTTTGTTTTTCGCCAAACGCCGTTAAAGCTGCTGTAATCAAAATCACGCCTACTATTATTACTCCTATTTCAACCGACTTTTTTGTACCACCTGTAACAAAATCAATTATATGCGCCACAACAGATTTATCTGTAAGTTTGTTTACCCATTCATAATTTGATGGACTTATTTCATTTTCACTAAAAAAATCTTTTACACTTTTGTCAAGGCTTTTTTCTATATCACTTGCGCCAATACTATCATACGTATTTTTGTATATATCATCCGTAGCCGAAACTTGAATTGAAAAAGCAAAAATCAATACAATAAAAATCAAAAATCTTTTCATAATCCAACAAATTTAAGCGCACATTCTAGCACAGCACATATTAAAGGAACACTAAGTATAAAAATCGCGCCTTTACCAACTAAATCTGTTGCTTGAGCCAAAGAATTAAGACCAAAATCGCAACAAATACTTTCGGCAAAATCGGCTATATACGATATACCAAGAGCCTTTAACGCAACGACAAAATATTCGAATGTATTACCACTTTTTTCAAATAAATTTTGTATTTTTTGTATTTGAGGAAATATATTTTTTAACGAAAAAACAACAACAGTACAGACAACTACCAAAATCAACAAAAACGAATATTCTGCTAGTTTTCCCTTTAGCAACACAGCTAAAACCGCAGCAATCAAAACAACTGCCACAATTTTGAAAAAATCGCTCATCACAGCCCAAACAGCCCCTTAACTGTATCAAACAATTCCGCAATAGCGCTTACAACCATCAAAAGCACTACTACCAAACCCGAAAGTGTTACAAGCATTGCCTGTTCTTCACGTCCAGAGCGAACAAGTAGCTGATGAAGTACAGTTACAATAATTCCTATCGCAGCAACCTTAAAAATAAAATTAACATCCATTTCAATACCTCTAAATCAACAATATACCAATTAAAAGACCAATACAAACGCCAAATGTTTGATAAATCTTGCTTTTCTGTGCCCTTTCAGACTCTGCTTCATTCAATCTTTTTTGTACAACTAAACTAAAAGCTTTTATTCTATCGCATTCTGCTTTTTTTGTAGAATAACCAAGAGAATCAAAAAATTCATTTACTATTTTGATGTCGTTTACATTAAGATCAAAATCAGAACAAAATATATTTTGTTTTTCAAACTTTATAAACCCGCATTTAAAAAACGATTTCCTAACGGCCTTTTCAAGCTCGCATTTACCCTGTTGTATGTATTCAAAAAGCAGTTGTACTCCATCATAAATCAGACTAAGTTTTTTTACCCTATTTTTCACATGACAACTTTTTAAATAGCCTGCCATACTACAACAAATAATTATCAACAGTATACCTACAATCTTAATTGTCCGCATTTTTTAACAGCTCCTCAGTACTAAAGATTTTAGGCGCTTCTCCTATAACTCCTGTCAACAATGCAATATTTTTTATAGCACCACTTTTTATAATATTTAATGCAACTGTACGCTTAATTAAATCATGTATTTCTTTACTGTGAGTAGTCGTAATAATACTTACTCCAGCATTAAAACAATCCATTACTCCATTTAACTCTTGATCCGTTCCTATTTCATCAAAAGCAATAATATTAGGAAACATTGTTCTAAGCGCTATTTGCGTACCGAGTGCTTTGTTTTGCATATATAAAACATCGGTATTATCACCTAAATCGTTGAATGTTTTTTCACTAAAACCACCTGAAATTTCACCACGACTATCTATAACACAAACACGCTTATATCTACCATTTTCTCCATTTGATAAAAGTCTAATAAGATCTCGCAAAACCGTAGTTTTTCCGCTACCTGCCGGACCTGCAATAAGCAATCCGTTTTGAGCATAATCAACAAGCGCCTTTGCGCAACCAAATATTTGTCGCGCTATACGTATGTTTATAGAACTTACAGAAACTAACATTCCATCTGCATTAAACACACCGCATACACCAGCGCGATTTCCACGTGATAACGATATATAGCCCTGCTTTATTTCACATTCATGTAAATATACCGAACTATTACAAAGAAGCGACAATGTTTCTTTTAAATCTTGATGTGTTGCAATAAGTAAATTGCTTTTTTTAAAAGGCAAAATTTGGCTATCAGTATGCAAAAACATAACCTCACCTTTTATCGTAAGACACACCGGAAGACCCGCTCGTAAGCGTATTTCTTCAATATTTTGTTTTATATCCTCTGACACAAAATACAATATTCTCCGTATATTATCAGCCACAAATAATATTGTTTCATCAAACTCTTTACTCATATTTTTGTCCTTGTCCTTTTTTATAAAATTATGTTAGACAAGCCAAAAATATAACCAAGGACCAAAGAAATGTATCTTTGGTCCTTGGTTTTAAATTAAATATTAATCAAAAGCTTTACTTGGCTCCTGCCACAATACTATTTCACCGCTTTTTAGTGTTTCAGGAATTTTTATTATACGCTGATTTCGTGAGCCTCTAAATCTTAAAGATATATCTTTTTGCTCTTCAATAAATCTACCATCAACTAATATATCGATATACGATAACAATTCGTTTGTCACTTCGCAACAACTACGATTTCCTACCGTATGCATTTCTTCGAAAGTAAATCCTGAAAAACACCATATTGTTTTATTAGGATACACATCTTTTACTCTTTTCACAAAAGGCAATAAATCGCGCTGGTTTTCAGGCTCAAAAGGTTCTCCACCCAAAAGCGTTAAACCTGTTATATAATCTGGTTTTAAAAGCCCTAATATATACTCTTCAGTTTCTTTTGTAAATGGCTCACCGTAATTAAAATTCCAGGTTTGTGGCTGAAAACAGTTTTTACAAGCGTTTCGACAACCCGATACAAATAATGTTACCCTAACACCAACACCATTTGCTATATCACAATTTTTTATAGTTCCATAATGCATAAATATTCTCCAATAAAAAGGGAGGGATTTCCCCTCCCTTAACTTTTAAATTATAGATGCAAAACTCTTTCCTGAATTTCCTGTGTTCTACCTTGATTCCAATATTGTGTACCGATATATCCACATGTACGTCTTGCAACATTCATTTTATCTTGGTCGATATTTCCACAGTTTGGACATTTCCATATAAGTTTGCCGTCTGCATCTTCTTCGATTTCAATTTCGCCATCCCAACCACAAACTTGACAATAGTCGCTCTTGGTGTTTAGTTCAGCATACATAATATGATCATAAATAAACTGCATAACTGAAAGTACAGCATCAAGATTATTTTTCATATCAGGTACTTCTACATAAGAAATTGCGCCACCTGGAGATAATGCCTGGAATTCAGATTCAAGAGCAAGTTTATCAAACGCATCAATTGGCTCAGTTACGTGAACATGATAGCTATTAGTAATATAATTCTTGTCAGTAACACCTGCTACCTTGCCAAAACGTTTTTGCAAACATTTAGCAAACTTATATGTTGTACTTTCAAGTGGAGTACCATAAAGTGAGTAGTCGATATTTTCTTCAGCTTTCCACTTAGCAGTGTACTCATTGAGTTTTTTCATAATAGCAAGACCTAATTCCTTACCTTCTTGTTCGGTAAGCTTTTTACCTATAAGTGAATATACACATTCCCAAAGTCCTGCATAACCGAGTGATAATGTAGAGTAACCACCGTGTAAATATTTATCAATGGTTTCGCCTTTTTTGAGTCTAAGCAATGCACCGTGCTGCCAAAGAATAGGTGCTGCATCAGAAAGTGTACCTGTAAGACGCTCGTGACGAGCCTGTAAAGCGCGATGGCAAAGTTCCATACGCTCATCAAAAATCTGCCAGAATTTTTCTAGATCATGGTCAGCTGAAAGGCCGATATCTACAAGGTTAACAGTTACAACACCTTGATTAAATCTACCATAATATTTAGCATTTCCATTTTCATCAACATAAGGTGTAAGGAAACTGCGGCAACCCATACAGGTATAGCAATGACCATCGCCATTTTTGTCAATTTTATTTTCAAGCATTATTTTTTCAGAAATATAGTCAGGAACCATGCGCTTTGCAGTACATTTTGCAGCAAGTTTTGTTAAATACCAATACTCGGTACCTTCACGAATATTGTCCTCTTCAAGTACGTAAATAAGTTTTGGGAAAGCAGGAGTAATCCATACGCCCTTTTCATTTTTTACGCCCTCAAAACGTTGACGCAATGTTTCCTCAATAATTAATGCTAAGTCAGCGCGTTCACGCTCATTTTTAGCCTCATTAAGATACATAAATACTGTAACAAATGGCGCTTGGCCGTTTGTTGTCATAAGTGTCACAACCTGATATTGAATCATTTGAACACCCTTGCGAATTTCCTGAAGCAATCTTCTTTCGGTGATTTTATCTATCTTTTCATCGGTGATTTCTTCATCAATTTCCTTAAATTCAGCAATAACCTCAGCGCGAATTTTTTTACGGCTTATGTCTACAAAAGGAGCCAAATGTGTAAGGCTGATACTTTGACCACCATACTGACAAGATGCAACCTGAGCGATAATTTGAGTAGCAATATTACAAGCGGTTGAAAAACTATGTGGTTTTTCAATTAGTGTACCACTTATAACAGTACCATTTTGAAGCATATCTTCAAGATTTACAAGGTCGCAGTTATGCATGTGTTGTGCAAAATAATCGGCATCATGGAAATGTATAAGACCATTTTCGTGAGCTTCAACAATATCACCTGGAAGCAAAATACGCTTAGTAATATCTTTACTTACCTCACCTGCCATATAGTCGCGTTGAACACTATTTACAGTAGGATTCTTATTAGAATTTTCTTGTTTAACCTCTTCGTTATTGCACTCAATAAGGCTCAAAATTTGTTCATCAGTTGTGTTTGATTTACGAATAAGAGCACGATTATAACGATATGTTATATAACGGCGAGCAACACTAAATGCACGTTGATTCATTATTTGATCTTCGACCATATCCTGAATTTCTTCCACGCTAAGTGAACGATTTATATTAGCTGCAGCAGCCTCAACATCCTCAGCTATACGCTTAATTTGGATTTCGCTCATGCGCTCACTTGGAACAACGCTTTCATTTGCTTTAGTAACAGCAATAACTATTTTTTTGGGGTCAAAAACAACCTCTGCGCCACTTCTCTTGATAATTTTCATACTCTACATCTCCATACAATTCTATGTTATTTAAAGCATTTTAAGTAAAATACAGCGAGCAAACCAAAATGGCTCCACTCGCATCAGCTTATGTATTGTATCACAGTTTCTTGTATAGGTCAATAGCTAAAAACACAAAATATTGTGTTTTGCGCAAAATTGACAAATTTTTACGTTTTTTATGTACACTTTAACAATAAAAACAGCAGATATTGTATCTGCTGTTTTTTGTAAAATCTATATATTGTGTTTTTATTGATTTATTCCTCTGGCATTTCCCAGTTGTGCCAAATTTCTTGAACATCATCATTTTCTTCAAGTAAATCAATAAGTTTTTCCATTTTAGTTTGCATATCTTCATCATCGATAGCAGTAGTAGTTTGTGGAATATATTGCACCTCAGCTGAAAGGAAATTATAACCCTTTTCTTCCAAAGCGTCACGTACGGTGCCTAAATCGTTAGGCTCAGTTGTGATTTCAAAAACATCACCATCAAAGCTGAAATCTTCAGCCCCTGCTTCAAGAGCATCTTCCATAACGGTATCTTCATCAAGGCCTTCACCCTCGATAGCAATTACACCCTTGCGGTCAAACATAAACATAACTGATCCGCTCTGTCCAAGGTTACCGCCACATTTATCAAAATAGTGGCGCATTTCACCCGCTGTTCTATTACGATTATCTGTAAGTGTCTCTACAACAACAGCTACGCCACATGGTCCATAGCCCTCATAAATAAGTTCTTCGTACTCATTTGCGCCACCTTCACCGGCAGCCTTTTTAATTATACGTTCGATATTATCATTTGGAACGTTGTTTGCCTTTGCTTTTGCAATAGCATCTTTAAGTTTGCTGTTTTCTTGTGGATTTGGACCACCAGCTTTTACTATTACTGAAATTTCACGACCGATTTTTGTAAAGATTTTTGCCTTTGCAGCATCGGTTTTTTCTTTCTTTCTTTTAATGTTGTTCCATTTTGAATGTCCTGACATAAAGTTACCTTCTTTAAAAATTCATTTTTAACTTCGTTATTTTATCACAATTATTTATTCTGTTCAAGTGCTTTTTCAAAAATTAATTCAATATCTTTAAGCGAAGAAATTTCTCCACACATACGCCTAAGCGCCGCCGAACCACGAAGGCCTGTAAGATACCAAGCAGTATGCTTACGGGATTCTAAAATTGCAGTACGTTGTTCTTTGTATTTATGCATCAATTCAATTTGTTTGAAACAAGTTTCAAAACGTTGCTCAAGTGTAGGTTGTATATATTCACGCCCCTCAAAAAAAGCGTTTATCTCCTCAAAAACAAAAGGATTTCCTTGTGCTCCACGACCCACCATAACATAGTCGCACCCTGTGTATTCATAAACAAATTGTGCACTTTTAGCATCGATTATATCACCATTTGCAATTACAGGTATTTTTACAGCACTTTTTACTTGCTTAATAATATCATAATTCACAGGCGGAGCATACATTTGTTTTCTGGTTCTACCATGTACCGTTATAGCCGAAGCCCCCTCCGCTTCACACATACGAGCAAGTTCTACGGCATTTAGATTATCATTGTCCCAACCTGAACGTATTTTTACAGTAATTGGAACGTGGGCGGCCTTAACAACCTCTTTTACTATCTGTGCAGCAAGTTGCGGCTCTTTCATAAGCGCACTACCACCGCCATGACCTGCAACTTTTGGCGCAGGGCAACCCATATTTATATCAATAAAATCGGGACTTAATTCCTCAGCTTTTAACGCCGCCTCGGCCATTATCTCGGGATCGCGTCCAAAAAGCTGCGAAGCGCAAACAGCATCAGTGCTAAAACATTCCAATAATCTTGCTGATTTTTTATCGCCTTGCATAACCCCGCGAGCGCTCGTAAGTTCACCAACAGTAAACCCAGCGCCGTATTCAGCACATATTTCTCTCATAGCTCTATCGGCAACACCAGCCATAGGCGCGAGAGCTGCAAATCCTTTGATTTCAATGTCTTTTATCTTCATAACAAAACGAATTATACAAGAAAATAAACATTCTGTCAATTTTTTTAAATTTTATGGTGACAAATTAATATTTAGATGTTATAATAAATATACTTATACTTTAAAAGGAGAAATGGCGCTTTGAAACTGCTTGCAATTGATGGTAACAGCATAATAAACCGAGCTTTTTACGGAATAAAATTGCTTTCTACAAAAGATGGAACATACACCAACGCCGTTTATGGTTTTATCAATATCTTAAATAAGCTACTTGAAAAAGAAAACCCTGATTGTGTTGCAGTAGCTTTTGACCTTAAAGCTCCAACATTTCGTCATAATATGTATGCCGAATACAAAGCAGGTCGCCATGCTATGCCTGATGAATTACGTGCACAATTCCCTGTGCTTAAAGAATGGCTTACACTTGCAGGATATCATTACATCGAATGTGAAGGATATGAAGCTGATGATATTCTCGGAACATTGGCTCAAAGTGCGAACACTAGCGGCAATAGTTGTGTAATAGCAACCGGGGACCGTGACTCTTTACAACTTGTTTCTGATAGCACACGAGTTTTGCTTACAGTTACAAAAATGGGGCATCCTGAAATCACCGATTATACAAAAGAAAAATTGTTTGAAGACTATGGACTTACCCCACAGGAAATGATTGAGTTAAAAGCACTTATGGGCGACTCCTCGGATAATATACCGGGTGTTGCTGGTGTTGGACAAAAAACAGCAACCGATCTTATCACAAAATACCACAACATCGATTATATCTATGAACATTTACAAGAACTTGATATAAAAGATGGCGTAAAAAACAAACTTGCAACCGGCAAAGAAAATGCATTTTTAAGCCGAACACTTGGTACCATCAGCTGTGAAGCACCAATAGATCAAAATATTGATACTTATAAAATCGGTGATAGTGACCGATCAGCACTTTCACAGCTTATGACTCGCCTTGAGTTTTTCAAACTTATGGAAAAGATGGGAATTACACCAAGCGCTGTTGCTAACAATACAGAAAAAGCTTGTGATGCTTGTTTTAAAATTGGAACTGCTGCCGATATCAAAGAAAATGCCGACATATACTTTGATGAAAGTGGTATTGCGGCTGTAAGCTGCAACAATGTTTGCCAATTAAACAATGTTGAATTGCAAGCTATTTTAGAAAATGATTTTATAATTAAGCGCGTATACGATTACAAAAACATTTGCAAAAAATATCCCGGTGCAAAATCAGTAAAATTTGATGCTATGCTTGCTGCCTATCTTTGTAATCCGGCTGCATCTGATTACTCATTAGAAAGAATAATTGCTGAATACAGCACATCTGCACTGATAGAAAACTGTCACGATGAGTTGCTTATATCTGCAGCTAAATTTTCAACCTGTTGTAATGCGCTTCAAAACTCACTCGAGGATAGTGGACAGCTTGAATTGCTTTACAATATCGAAGTTCCTCTGGCTCGTGTGCTTTCATCGATGGAAACTAAAGGATTTTTAGTTGATTGTGATGGACTAAAAGACTATTCGTTCGAACTTGAAGAACGAATTAATGAAATAACAAATGAGATATACACCCTTGCAGGAGAAGAATTTAACATAAATTCTCCTAAACAGTTAGGCCAAATTTTATTTGTAAAACTAGGTCTTCCTGCCAAAAAGAAAACCAAAAGCGGATTTAGTACAGGCGCTGAAGTACTTGAAGAACTACGTTACGACTTTCCTATTGTTGAGTTAATTCTTAAATATCGTCAGCTTGCAAAACTTAAATCCACATATTGCGATGGTTTATTATCTTGCGTAGCTGAAGATGGCAGAATTCACACCACATTTAACCAAACCGAAGCACGCACAGGTAGAATAAGTTCACTTGAACCTAACCTTCAAAATATTCCTGTTCGTACCGAGGAAGGTAAAATTTTACGAAAGTTTTTCAAAGCAACCGAAGGATATACACTTTGTGATGCTGACTATTCACAAATTGAATTGCGCGTTTTAGCTTCAATGGCAAACGACAGCGTAATGATCGAAGCTTTTAATAGCGATACAGATATTCACACTGTTACCGCCTCTCAGGTATTTAATATTCCTGTGGATATGGTATTACCTATCATGAGAAGTCGAGCTAAAGCAGTTAACTTTGGTATAGTTTATGGCATTGGCGCATTTTCACTAAGCAAGGACATCGGTGTAAGCCGCAAAGAAGCCGACACCTATATCAAAAATTACCTTGACACATACAAAGGTATTGCCGCTTATATGGAAAACACCATAGAAAAAGCTAAATCCGATGGATATGTTACAACTTTGTTTGGTCGCCGCCGTTACTTGCCAGAACTCTCAGCATCAAATGGTATGCTTCGCGCCTTTGGCGAACGTGTTGCGCGCAACGCCCCTATTCAAGGTACTGCTGCTGACATTATAAAAATCGCCATGATAAAGGTAAGCGAACGACTAACCAAAGAAATTCCTACCGCTCAATTAATTTTACAGGTTCACGATGAACTTATCGTTGAGTGCGAAGAAAAAGACCAAAATGCTGTTCGTATAATACTTGAAAAAGAAATGTCAGCTGCTGCAAAATTAGCAGTTGAATTAAAAGTAGATGCCCACAGTGGCAAAAACTGGCTTGAGGCAAAAGGATAATGAACGTAATTTTTGTATGCACAGGTAATACCTGTCGTAGCCCTATGGCAGAATATTATTTAAAATCAAAAAATTTAAATGATATTTCGGTATCAAGCCGAGGATTTAGCGCAGGAGATAAAGCCAATTCGAATTCAGTTGAAGTTATGGCTGAGGTTGGTATTGATATATCTAAGCATATTTCAAGCTATATTACGCCAACCGATATACAAAATGCTGATCATATAATTTGTATGACCGATTCACACAAACAAATGTTAGTTTTATCGGGCGCTGACCAAAACAAGATATCTGTTTTAGGTAATGGAATCCCCGACCCTTATGGTTGCGATATCGAAACATATCGAAAATGTCGAGACAACATTTTCGAAAACATAAACAACTTGATTAGTATGGATTTTTTTAACACAACAAAAATACAAATTGCAACAACTGATAACATCAAAGACATTGCAAAAATAGAACAACAATCTTTCTCTACTCCATGGAGTGAGAATTCAATACTTGAATCAATGAATTCTGGCACCTACTTTTATGTGGCATTATTTAATGGTGCCGTTGCTGGTTATATGGGAGTTTCAAAAATTGCAGGTGAAGGTTACGTAACCAATATAGCTGTGTTACCAGAATACAGAAACCAAGGTATAGGCTCAAAAATACTTGAATACGTAATCAAAGACTGTCAACAAACCCTAGAATTCATTTCCCTTGAGGTTAGAGTTTCTAATCAAACTGCAATATCTCTTTATAAAAAATTTGGATTCAAACAGGTAGGACTTCGCAAACGCTTTTACACAAATCCTACCGAAGATGCAATAATTATGACAAAATATTTTATCTAAACTTACTGGTGATTTAATGATAATTTTAGCAATAGAATCGTCTTGCGATGAAACATCGGTAGCGATAACCGATGAACGTAAAATACTTTCAAATATAATATCTACTCAAATAGCCGAGCACAAGGTTTATGGTGGTGTTGTACCGGAAATAGCTTCTCGTAGACATACCGAAGCTATAAGTCAGGTGTGCGATACTGCGCTTAAAGAAGCTGGCGTTACATACAGTGATATTGATGCCGTTGCGGTAACCTTTGCTCCGGGTCTTATCGGCGCATTGCTCGTTGGTGTAAACTTTGCAAAGGGCCTTGCTTATTCACTTGGTGTGCCACTTATCCCAGTTCATCATTTGCGTTCACATATAGCCGCTAACTACATCGAAGCTTCTGAGTTAAAACCACCATTTATGTGCCTTACAGTATCAGGTGGTAATACAATAATTACCGAGGTTACCGACTATACCAAATTTAATCCCATCGGCAGAACAACCGATGATGCCGCTGGCGAATGTTTTGATAAAACAGCTCGAGCATTAGGTCTGTCCTACCCAGGTGGTGTAAACCTTGATAAGATAGCCTCAACAGCAGATACTCAAAAATACCCACTACCTACCCCACATACCGAAAATCAATTTGATTTTAGTTTTTCGGGTCTCAAAACAGCTGTTGTAAATTTAGTTCATAACAAGAACCAAAAAGGCGAAGAAATTGATGTTCCTGTGCTTTGCGCTACTATACGCCAAAAGGTTTGCGATATACTAATCGCAAAAACTTTAGCTGCCCTCGATAGCAAAGGTTATAAAACTCTTGTTATGGCAGGCGGTGTTTCTGCAAACTCTGAACTACGTACACGTATGCAACAAGAATGTGAAAAACGAGGAATAAAACTTTATTATCCCCCACTTAAATACTGTGGTGATAATGCCGCAATGGTTGGCGTACAAGGATATTACGAATATCTTAGTGGCAATACAAGCGATGCCTCACTTAATGCCACAGCTACTCTACCAATTAACTATCAATAAATTTGAATTTTGGAGGTTTTATATATGCAAAATAAAAAACTTCTTATCATAACAAATCCTCGCTCAGGAAAAGCGAAAATTAAAAATGATTTATTAAAAATAGTACAAATTTTTTCTGATGCTGACTTTGATGTAACCGTTTATCCCACTAAACGACAGGGCGATGCCACACTTAAGGCTCAATCGTTAAACGATGGTGACTATGATATAGTTGTCGTATGTGGTGGTGATGGTACATTAAATGAAGTTATAACAGGTGTTATGTTTAAAGGACTTAAGTGCACCATAGGCTATATTCCATACGGTACACTTAACGAATGGTCATCGGGACTTAAAATTTCACGAAACCCATATATTGCTGCAAGCGATATTGTAACAGGTATTGAAACTGATCTTGATATAGGCAAATTTGATGATAAGTATTTTTCTTACACCGCATCATTTGGTGCCTTTACCGAAGCTTCATACTCAGCGCCACAAGAAGTAAAAAACGTGTTGGGCCAAGCAGCATACTTTTTCGAAGGAATTAAAAGTCTTAGCAATATAAAACCCATTCATTTGAAATTCACTTGTGATGATCGAGAAATCGAGGGCGATTTCCTTTTTGGCGCAATAACCAACTCTATGTCAGTTGGTGGAATTGTTAAATTCGATGATTCACTAGTAAAACTTAACGATGGTAAATTTGAAGTTTTACTTATAAAAAACCCTACTACTATCTTACAATTCCAGTCCATAGTTGATGGAATATTGAGAAAAGACCTTTCACGCGATGGAATCGAATTTTTCCATGCCCATGAAGTAACGGTAACCGGTGGTGCAGATGTGCCCTGGACACTTGATGGCGAATTTTCAAGTGGTAAAGAAAGTATAACGCTCACGAATATACCCTCGGCATTACATTTGATAGTACCTAATAAAGATTAAAACAAAATTAAGGAGTTTGTTTATATATGTTTACAAGAGATATAGGCGTTGATTTAGGAACCGCCAATACATTAGTATGTGTAAAAGGAAAAGGAATAATAATGCGAGAACCATCAGTCGTGGCTTATGATGTCCGAAATGATGCTGTTCGCGCAGTTGGTAAAGAAGCAAAGGAAATGATCGGTAGAACACCTGGTTCTATTGTTGCTGTTCGCCCTCTAAAAGATGGCGTTATTGCCGACTTTGATGTAACTGCTGCAATGCTAAAACGCTTCGTAAGCGAAGCTCTTAAAGGTTCTTTCTTCTCGCGTGTTCGTATGGTAATATGTATTCCTACCGGCGTTACCGAAGTTGAAAGTCGCGCGGTTTATGATGCGGCAAAACAAGCTGGTGCTTATGATATAGACCTTATCGAAGAACCTATGGCTGCCGCTGTTGGCGCAGGACTTCCTGTATACGAAGCTACTGGTAATATGATTGTTGATATCGGTGGTGGTACAAGTGAAATAGCTGTTATTTCGCTTGGCGATATTGTTACCGCACAATCACTTCGAATTGCCGGCGATGACCTTGACGAAGCTATAATTAACTATATACGCAAAAAGCACAATCTTCTCATTGGAGAACGCACAGCAGAACAAATTAAAATTGATATTGGTTCTGCAAAGCCTTACGATGATGAAACATCTATCGAAATAAAGGGTAGAAACGTTGTAGATGGTTTGCCAAAAAATGTTACTATTACATCTGCCGAAGTGCGCGATGCCATAGTAGACCCTATTTCTCAAATAATCGATGCTATACGCTCAACACTTGAAAAAACCCCACCTGAACTTTCTGCCGACATTATTGACAGCGGCATAACACTTACTGGCGGTACTGCCCTACTTCGCGGACTAGCAGAACTTATTGCCGAAGAAACTGGTATGCCTGTAAGCATCGCAGCAAATCCATTAGACTGTGTTGTTTTAGGCGCAGAAAAACGTCTCGAAGGTGATGCTGGTTTCTCAAATTACACCTTCCGTAGAGTAAAAAGATTTAGATAACAAGGAGAGTTACAATGCGTTTCTTTCTTCGCAGTAGACAGTTCAAGATCATAATCGCAATATTTTTGGCAGTTGTATTACTTACACTTTCATTTGCTCTCATAGGAAAGCGTATGTCACCTCAAACCGATTTAGCAGGTACATTGACTGCTCCTTTTCGCAGTTTAGCAACAGGCATTTCAAACGCAACAACCGATTTTTTCAGAGCATATAATGATGGCAATGAACTCAGCCTTGAAAACGCTGAACTTAAAGCGCAAATTGATGAATTACAAAACAAGGTTGCAAACTACGATGATATTTTAGCCGAAAATGAATTTTATAAAGAATATCTTGAAATTAAAGAAAACAATCCAGACTTTAAATTTACAGATGCAAATATAATTTCACGTGATCCAGATGACATCTATGGTGGATTTACAATAAACCGAGGCTCAACTTCTAACATTTCTCTTTATGACCCTGTAATCACTGAGGCAGGTGTTGTTGGTTATGTAACCGAAATCGGTCTTACTTCTTGTAAAATAACAACCGTTTTAAGTCCCGATATAACACTTGGCGCTATTGACAATCGTACAAACGACTCAGGTATTGTTACAGGTGCTTTAACAACTGCATCAAACGGGCTTTGTCGTTTTGTAAATCTTTCTCGTTCATGTACCGTAGCTGTTGGCGATTATGTCATGACTTCTGGTGAAGGAATATTTCCAGAAGGTTTACTTATTGGTTCTGTCAAAAATATTGGCGTAGATGAATACAACACTTCGATATACGCTGAAATAAAACCTTTTATTGACTTTTCTGAAATTCGTTCAGTTATGGTTATAACCTCATTTGAAGGTCAAGGCGGAATTGATGTTAAAGGCGGTAAATAATATATGACTGACAGAAAGAAAGTTTTAATACTTAGAATTATAAATATACTGTTTTTTGCCTTTTTAATTGGTTTTCAATATAATGGTATTTTTAGCATAAATATACTTACAGCAAACCCTATGTTACCGCTTGCGTTACTTGTTGCATGTTGCATGTTCGCTTCGGAAATAACCTCTGTTCTTTCAGGGCTTATCGCAGGAATTTTTATAGATTGCGTAGCAAGTACCCCCACAGGTTTTAACACGATACTTTTTATGCTATTGGCATTGTCGGTTTCTTTAATAGCAAAACATCTTTTCAACAATAACATCCTTGCAACATTTGCATTAAGTCTTATGTGTAGCGTAGCTTACTTTATAATTCGCTGGATTTTTTGCATTGCATTTTCACTTGACTTTGCAGAGAATCTAACTTATTTAATGCAATACGCTCTGCCAAGTTCTGTTTATACAGCAGTTTTGACAATCCCACTATATTTTATAGAAAAATACCTTTATAACATATTTTATTTTTTAAATTATAATAAATAATAAATTATTCCAAATATTACTATAAATCGAGGTGATTTTAAGTGCCATTTAAAAGAAAACATCAAACAACACTTACTGTGCTGTCCATAATACTTATTTTAGTTTTGCTCCTATATACAGTAAGAATATATTCAATACAAATAGTAAATTCATCTAAGTATTCATCATTAACACAAGGAAGTACAGCCGTTCGTAAATCGGTACTTAAAGCTCCCCGCGGCGAAATTTTAGATAGCTATGGCAGACAAATTGCGGTTAATCGCGATGGTTATAACATTGTCTTTAATAAAGCTTATGTTAAGGACAACCTCAACGACATAATATTAAGCCTTGTACAGTTACTTGATGAAAAAGGTGTAGAGCATACCGACAAATTACCTTTAGAATATTCTTCCCCTTATAATTTTAAAGAGGGTGAATCTACCGAAAAGCTCTTAAAAACACTTGAACTCGCAGACTATGCAACAGCTGCTAACTGTTTTACAAGACTTATAGAACGTTATGAACTTGAAGGTTATACGATAGATGAACAGCGAAAAATTGCTGGTGTATGTTATAGCATGGAAATCGCCGATTTTTCAATTTCGTATCCATTCACTTTTGCCGAAGACATACCAACAGAGCTTATGCGCAAAATATTAGAATCTAACTTTATGTTAGATGGCGTATCAGTAGAGGTTGTTCCCTTTAGGTATTATCCTGACACATCACTTGCTGTAAACCTTATAGGTACAGTGGGTCCTATTTTTGAAGAAGATTGGTCTGAAGGCGAAAATTACAAAGATCGTGGATATGCTTTCGATGACAAAGTTGGAAAAAGTGGTATCGAATACTATGCCGAAGAGCAGCTTAGAGGCATCGATGGCGAAATAACCTATTATATAGATAATGAAGGTAACATAATAAACCAAGAAGTCACCAAAGCCCCTGTAGCCGGTAAAACTGTAATGCTTACTCTTGATGCTAAAATGCAACGCACTGTTCAAGATGCTCTGTCTACTACTGTAAGAGAATTACAAAGTCAAGGTGGTACAGCTCGTGCCGGTTCGGCTGTTGTTATTGACATAAATACTGGTGGTATTATTACATCCGCCAACTACCCTACCTATGATACTGCTACAATGTCACAAAACTATGAAGAACTTCTTGCCGACCCAGCAAATCCGCTTACCGATCGCGCATTTCAGGGTGTATACCCAATAGGTTCTACAATAAAACCTATCGTTGCTGCGGCTGCGCTTGAAAACAATCTTTATAATACTAGTGAAGTTATTTTTTGTAAGCAAACTTATGACTTTTTTGATGATTATAAGCCAAGTTGTATGCACTACCACAAAAGCATTGGGCTTACAACGGCCCTTTCAAAAAGTTGTAACTATTTCTTCTTTGAATTAGGAACTCGTATTGGTGCGATTACACTTACTGACTACTTCAAACAATTTGGTCTTGGTGTAAAAACAGGCGTTGAAGTAAACGATAGTGCTGGTATTTTGGTAGAACCTACAAGCAATGGTCTTGGTGGTGATACACTTCAAATTTCAATCGGACAGCTAAATGCTTTTACACCACTACAACTTGCTAATTATGTCGCAACCTTTGCAAATGGTGGAACTCATTATAAAGCTACTCTTATTGACAAAATCGTTTCCTATGATATGACCAAGGTTTACGATGATTGTAAGCCACAGATAACTAATACCGTAAAGCTAAAAGATAGCACAATATCGGCTATAAAAGAAGGTATGCTCTCAGTTACTGTTGATGGTACGGGCCAAGCTGCTTTGGGTGATTATCCAATCAAAATTGGTGGTAAAACAGGTACTGCTCAGGTAGAAGGAAAAGCCGACCACTCAACATTCGTACTATTCGCGCCTTACGACAACCCCGAAATTGCAATTTCGGTTGTGTTGGAACACGGCGCTTCAGGCTATGCCTCAGGTACACTGGTACGCCAAATTCTTGACACTTACTTTTTCTCATCAGAAAACGCTGTGTCTGATACTCCTCCGTTTACTGTAATTAGTTGATTTAAAAATTGACATAAAATACCTTTTGTGGTAAAATGTCTTGAAAATGCAAAAAAGGTGGGTGACAGCATAATATGGGTATTTGTTTAGCCACTACATCAGGCAAAGGTGGTACAGGTAAATCTACTGTTTCGTGTGGTTTATCTATCGCTTTTTCAAAAATGGATAAAAGCGTTTTGCTTGTTGATATGGATGAGGGTTTACGCTGTCTTGACCTACTTTTAGGCGTTGACCACAAAGTAGTGTTTGATCTTTCAGATATACTAAATGGCGCACCAATTGCTAACGGCATTTATACCCTACCACAAAACAAAAATATAAGAATTGTTCCAGCGCCAAGCAAAATCGGTAGCATTTCTGCCGAAGCGTTAACCGAATTTGCCAAAAAGGTAAAATCAATGTTCGACATAGTAATATTTGATTTCCCTGCCGGGCTTGATTTTTCACTTTATACAGCAATCGGTGATGATGCTCAATTTTTAACGATATGCAATCCCGATCCTGTATCTGTTAGAGATGCTGCCGCAGTTTGCGCATCCCTACCAAAAACTAAATATGAAGCTCGTCTTATAATCAATCGATTCGATGCAGAATATATAAAGAAAAAGATATATAACAATATTGATGATATAATAGATATATCAGGTTTTAGACTTTTAGGTCTTGTACCACAAAGCACCGAACTTATGTTGCTTAGTGTTACACATACAATAAACAAAAAAACAAAGGCATACAAAGCGCTTCTAAGAATAGCTAAACGCCTACTCGGACAAGAACTTCGTTTGCCTAAGATAAAAAAGATATAACAAACAAGGGGGCAAGTTTGATGACTATTGCTTTAATAGCACATGATGCAAAAAAGGAACTTATGGTGCAATTTTGTATTGCATATTGTGGTATACTTAGCCGACACAATCTTGTAGCGACAGGCACTACCGGCAAAACTATTGGTGAGGCTACTGGTCTACAAATCACTCGTTTTTTGGCTGGTTCTCAAGGTGGCGCACAGCAGATTGCTTCTCGTATAGGCTGTGATGAAATCGACCTTTTATTGCTTTTCCGTGATCCGCTAAATCCAAAGCCTACCGAGCCTGATGAACAGGCACTCTTACGTCTTTGTGATGTGCATAATATTCCCGTTGCCACAAACATTGCAACCGCTGAAGTTTTAATTCACGGTCTTGAACGTGGCGACCTTGATTGGCGCGAAATCTTAAAAAATTCTTAAAGTCAGGAAGTTAAAAAAATGGCAGAAATTAACCGTGCTATAAAAGGCACGAATGATATGTTACCTTCAGACTCTCACAAATTTCAATTTGTAGAGGGTAAAATGCTTGAAATCGCCTCTCTTTACGGTTTTCGTGAAATCCGTGTTCCAGTTTTCGAACACACCGAGGTGTTTCAGCGCAGTGTCGGCGATACAACCGATGTTGTTCAAAAAGAAATGTATACCTTTGATGACAAGGGTGGTCGATCAATAACACTCCGTCCCGAACTTACAGCAGGCGTTGTTCGTAGCGTTATTGAACATGGTCTTGTTAATGGCGCTTTACCAGTAAAGGTTTGCTATGTAGGTGGATGTTATCGTTATGAAAAACCACAAGCAGGTCGCCTACGCGAATTTCACCAATTTGGTGTTGAATGCTTTGGCGCAGCATCTCCTGCTGCCGATGCCGAGGTTATCTCATTAGGACTTCAGGTGCTTGAAACTGTTGGTATAAAGAATATCTCACTTGAAATCAACTCAATCGGTTGCCCTGAATGCCGCAAAAATTACCACAAGGCACTTAGCGAATACTTCGCTTCTCATATTGAAACTCTTTGTGAAACCTGTCGCGATAGACTTTCACGAAATCCTATGCGAATTCTTGACTGTAAGTCACCTGTTTGCTCGGCTCTTGCAAAAGATGCACCAAAAGTTATTGACTTTTTGTGTGATGAATGCCAAAACCATTTTGATGGAGTTAAGGCTCATCTTGATGCTGCAAATATTAAGTACACCGTTAATCCACAAATTGTACGCGGACTTGACTACTATACAAAAACTGTATTTGAATTTGTGTCTGGCGATATAGGCGCACAAAGTACTGTTTGTGGCGGCGGTCGTTATGATGGACTTGTTTCACAAATGGGTGGTCCACAGGTTGCAGCACTTGGCTTTGGTATGGGTATTGAAAGGCTTATGCTTGCTTTACAAAATCAAAATGCTGATTTCCCTGAAGCTAAAAAATGTGATATTTACATTGCACCTATGGGTAATGCAGCGGCTGTTAAAGCGACCGAGCTTTGCACCGCACTTCGCCGCGATGGTTTTGAAGCACAGTGTGATGTTTGCGGCAGAGGTCTTAAAGCTCAAATGAAATATGCCGATAAAATCGGTGCTTTGTATAGCATGGTTATTGGAGATAACGAATTGGCAGAAAGTAAGTGCAATATCAAAAACATGAAAACAGGCGAAATCAAGGAAATTTGTCTGGATAATATTAGCGAACAATTTATGCAAATCAAACTTGATGCAGCACTTAATTCATTAGAAGATACAATTATATAGAAGGTGTTTTTTTGAAACTAGATAGAATGAATGGACTTAAGCGCACCCACTACTGCGGTACGCTTACAAAAAATGAAATTGGCAATGAAGTTGTAGTGTGTGGTTGGGTTGGACGCCAACGTGACCTCGGCGCACTTATATTTGTTGACTTGCGTGATCGTACAGGTATTGTTCAACTTGCATTTGATGACAATACAGATCGCGAAATCTTTGACAAAGCATTCGCACTTCGTAGTGAATTCGTTGTTATGGCAAAAGGTAATGTGCGTATGCGTTCTTCAATCAATACCGAGATCCCTACCGGTGAAATTGAAATCGAGGTAAATGAACTTAAAGTATTGGGTGAATCAAAAACTCCTCCTTTTGAAATCGTTGAAAACAGCAACGCAAAAGAAGACTTGCGACTTAAATATCGCTATCTCGACCTTCGCCGAGCAGACTTACAAAAGAATATTTTAATGCGCCATAAAATCGCAAAGGTTACACGTGACTACTTTGATGAAAATGGATTTATCGAGCTTGAAACCCCTACCCTTATCAAATCTACTCCAGAGGGTGCGCGTGACTATCTTGTTCCTTCACGTATTCACAAGGGTAATTTCTTTGCTCTTCCACAATCGCCTCAAATGTATAAACAGCTTTTGATGCTTTCTGGTTTCGATCGTTATATGCAACTTGCTCGTTGCTATCGTGATGAGGACCTACGCGCTGACCGCCAACCTGAATTTACACAAATTGACCTTGAAATGTCATTTGTTGAACGCGAAGATGTTTTTGCTATCGCAGAAGGTTATGTTAGCCGATTATTTAAGGAAGTTTTAAATGTTGAAATTCCTACCCCACTACCACGTATGCGATATGATGATGCAATGAATGACTATGGTTCAGACAAACCGGATACACGCTTTGATATGAAGATTAAAGACATATCTGATATTGTCGAAAACTGTGGATTTGGTGTATTCGCTGATACAGTTAAAAATGGTGGTACTGTTCGCGCAATTACTGCAAAATCGGCTGTTGACACATACACTCGTAAAGAAATTGATAAACTTACCGAAGAAGCAAAAGGCATTGGCGCTCGTGGCCTTGCATTTATACGCTGGGTAGAAGATGCACCAACCTGCTCTTTCTCTAAGTTTATGACCGAAGATGAAATGAACGCTATAATCGAGCGTACAGGCGCTGAAAAGGGTGACGTAGTGTTTATCGTTGCTGATAAAAAGTCACTTACCCTTTCGGTTCTCGGTTCACTTCGCCTTATGGTTGCAAAACGCCTTAATATAATCCCTGAAAATCAATACAATTTCTTGTGGATTACCGAATTTCCATTCTTTGAATACAACGAAGAAACAAATAATTGGGATGCTATGCACCATCCATTTACCTCACCTCTTGATGAATGTATTCCATATCTTGAAACTGCACCTGAAAAGGTATATGCAAACGCTTACGACTTGGTGCTTAACGGTACTGAGCTTTCAAGTGGCTCAATTCGTATAACCGACCCCGAACTTCAAGCTCAAATGTTTAGAGCTTTAGGTCTTTCGGATGAAGAAGCTGAGCAAAAATTCGGCTTCCTTACAGGCGCATTCCGTTATGGCGCTCCTCCTCACGGTGGTATGGGTATTGGTCTTGACAGACTTTGTATGATTATGACCGGTAGCGATTCACTTCGTGATGTTATCGCATTCCCTAAGGTTGCAACCAGTGCCGAGCTTATGTCAGGCGCTCCAGGACCTGTTGATGATATTCAACTTGGCGACCTTTCAATTGCAATTATAAATGAAGAAAAAGAATAAATAATAAAACACGGATAGAAAATCTATCCGTGTTTTTGTTTACAGATTATTTTATTTTAGAATTTAATTAGTAGTATCACTCTCATATTTACCATAAATCACTTCTTCAGCTTGTAATATTTGAATATTATTTGATGATGTATTGTCGGTCTGTGATTTACAACCACAAATGCAAACCAGAATACAAGAAGCAATTATTAATAATAACACCTTAATTTTCATATAAAAATTCCCCCAAAATTATATGAAAATTGTATCATTTGTACATATTTTTGTCAATTCGTTTTTTTGTCGAAAAAAGGGTTGACTTTTTAATTTAAGATAGTATAATACTAATGTTGTTTAAAGCAATAAAGTATTTACAATTTAATATGCTAAATGATGTTTACAGGAAATAGCGTTTGCTGACCGAAGGAGTAACACTCTCAGGTGTCCGATTGGATGAGGACTGTAAATGGATAGCACTTTGGAGAAGCTTGATTAAATTCAAGTGCCGAAGGGGCAAAGCGCAAAGCGTTAAATCTCTCAGGCAAAAGGACAAAGTTTTAAATTTTACCTTTAGTGGTAAATATTTGTGTTTTGTTATTTTGTCGGATTGTGCGTAAGCGTAATTCGACTTTTTTGCTTTAAAAATGCAAATTTTTATTAAGGGGATGTCAAAATGATTCTTGACAAAATTGCCGAAATCAACGGCAGTATCAACAGCGTAGTATGGGGTATTTTTGGTCTTGCACTACTCATCGGCACAGGTATCATCGTTACCTGTTGCACAAAGTTTTTCCAGGTTACTAGACTTGGTACTTGGTGGAAAAACACAATTGGTAGCATGTTTTCTAAAGATGTTATGAAGCACCGTAAAGAAAAAGGTACTATCTCACCTTTCCAGGCTCTTTGTACTGCTCTTGCTGCAACCGTAGGTACCGGTAATATCGCAGGTGTTGCCGCTGCTATTTGCATTGGTGGCGCAGGCGCTGTATTTTGGATGTGGGTTGCCGCATTCTTTGGTATGATGACAAACTACGCAGAAAAC
>JAZRKK010000073.1:0-95909 GCA_045646305.1 Acutalibacteraceae bacterium | reverse complement strand
CATTAATGTATCCAAATGTTATAGTAGCGGTGCAGATGCAATTACAACTTCTAATAGTGGTAGAACTACTGTAGAAAATGTGTACACAACTTATACCGCTACTGCAAAAGCTACATATGTTTCAGTAGAAAATATGCAGGGTGAAAACGCTAAAACAAATCTTGTTGGTTTTAACTTTAAGAACATTTGGAAGACCACTACGACTTATCCTGAACTTAGATTCATAAATCCTGATAATATTCAAACTGGTTCGGTTTGGACAGGATTGAGTGCCACAAAATTTGCAGGTGGTCACGGCACAGAGGGCGATCCTTATCAGATAGCTACTGCAGAACAACTTTATAAAATGGTTTCTGAGCATTGTGTTGCAAACGATGCACAGGCCTATTACATATTAACTAATGATATTTATTTAAATGACGTTTCAGCTGTACTTTGGCAAAAAAATGAACCGAACAGTTGGATTAGCATTACTAATCAAGCGTATGGTTTTAAGGGTGTTTTTGATGGTTGCGGATTTACTATCTACGGTTTATACGGTGATTTTAGTTCTGATGTTTCTGTAGTACGTTCGGCCCTTATACCAGTACTTGGTGATGGTTCAATTGTTAAAAATGTTCATATTAGCGATGCCAACCTTTCTGCTGATGGTTCAAATGAAGTATATTTAGGAACTGTTGCAGGCTATATTTCAAGTGGTGCATCAGCAACTATTGATGGATGCTCTGTTAACGATAGCGTAGCAATTTATACAAATTATGTTAAAGGTGGAATACTTGGCGGAAGTCCAGCTAATGTCACTATAAGTAATTGCTTATTTAAAGGTTACGCAGGTTTTGCTGATTCATCTGAAAATAAGAGGGCTGCTGGAGGAATAATTGGTAGCGTATGGAACCAAGATTGTACTCCTACTATTAAAAATTGTTATGCTGTGGACTATCCTCTTATAGGTGATATTCAAAATACTGCTCCATTTACTGAGGAAAATTCATACGATAATTCAGATGATCTTTCGGCAATCACAGGTAATATACCGTGGGACGACACAATTTGGTATGTGGGCGATTCAAATCTGCCATTACTTCGTTCTCGTGGTGAGCGTATTCATGACGCATCCGGTAACGATGTGCTTGATTTAGATGATTTAGCTGCGATTAGAACAATGTTATTTAATTCTAGTACTGATGCAATTGCAAATGTAAATGCTGATGACACTGTAGATATCAGAGACCTTGTTGCAGTAGATATATTGATTTCAGATGAATCATCGGATGCTGAAACATTATTACCTGAAAACGCAAGTATTGATTTTACAGGATATGGTCTCGTTTGGAATCAAGAGTTTGATGCAGATCAACTTCAGAGCAATGTATGGGCGCTTACAGGCGATATGAGCGAGCGAGATGACTTAAAATTCGCTGATACAAACGATGTGCTTACAGTCTCTGGTAATAAGCTTAACATGAATGCCATTTATGATGAATCAACTGGTGTTTACACAACTGTTGCTGGACTTTCTACTAAAAATTCTATGAGTTTCAAGTATGGATATCTTGAGATTAAAGCTAAGGTTCCATTTGAAATTGGGTGCTGGCCTGCTATTTGGACAAAGAGCGAAGGTGCGATTGGAGCTACAAACGATATATATCGTGCTGAAGTCGATATTTTTGAGATATTCGGTGTTTATAAGAATTATTTTCATACTCAACATCGCAAATATGAGGTTGTGCCAAATATTCACAAATGGTACAACGAGAGCTCAAACAACCATTGTGAGATAAATAGCGATACATACAATTACTATGATATGGAAAATAAGAATCCGACTCAAGAACATATTTACGGATTTTTATGGACCGAAACCCAAATGCAGTTCTTTGTTGATGGTGTTTTATATGACACATTTGACATTACTGACAATGGTAATTTTGATGCTACAGGCCGTTCAACCGATATGTCAGGTTTCCATCAACCTATGTATCTAATACTAAATAATATGCTTTATACCAATGATGTTATAGAAGCAAAGGGTATCTCAAATAACACTAACATTTGCAACGGTGTTGAAAATAGAGCTAATTTCTCTATAGATTGGATAAGACTTTACCAGTTGTCTAATGATGGAAGTGAGATTCATATAAAATAATATTTTTTTGCAGGAGACCAATAACGGTCTCCTGCAAGACAAACATTTAAAGGAGAGAAAACCTTATGTATGAGCCAAAAGATTATAAACTTGTTTGGAATGATGAATTTGATGGAGATAATTTAGATTGTTCCAAGTGGGTGCTTACTGAAAATATGATTGCAAGACCTGATATGTGTTTATCTAAGGCTCCTGAGGTTATTAGTGTATCAGACGGTGAATTGCATCTAAATGGTATTTCTTTTTCAGACCCAGATAATCCCGAAATTAAGTATGCAACTACATATTCTGTAACAACTAAAACTACTATGAGTTTTCTCTACGGTTACATCGAAATGCGAGCAAAAGTGCCCTTTAAAAAAGGCGCATGGCCATCTTTTTGGATGGTTAACAATGGTGCATTAAATGCCGATCTCTCAAGCGGCTATGCTACCGAAATAGATATATTTGAAGTTTTTTCAAGTACTGATACTTTGTATCCAAATCTTCACAAGTGGTATTTAAAGGATGGAAAACACATCGGCCATGCGTGTTATGACGGTATTCGCGACGAAAACGGCAATTTAGTTAAAAAGAAATTTATTTTTGAAAATTCAGAACAATTATCAAATGAATATCATATATACGGATTTAAATGGACGCCTGAAGTAATCGAAATGTATATTGATGGAGAACAATATATGTCATTTGACATGAGTTGTAATTTCGATGCTGCAGAATTTACAAGTGATATGTCCGGATTTAAGCAACCTGTGTTTTTATTGCTTAATAATCATATTTATACACCAGCACTTGTAAAAGAAAAAAGACTTAAAGAAGAAAATTTTTTGGTAAATGATAAAGATTTACCAATGGAATATAGTATAGATTATATACGACTTTATCAAGAACCTAATACTGGCATTATTCACTTGAAATGACCTTACATTATTTATTAGAAAGGATTTATAGTAATGAAAGTATTAAAAGAAACATTGCGAAAATATTCAATTAAGGGCATATCTGTTTTATTGTCAATTTCGGTTATTATATCAGTTTTTGCATCTGCTTTAGCTGCACAAATTGTTACAAGGGCAGATACAAATTTATGGGATGGTAGTGTTGCCGAAGGTTTTTCGTCGGGTGTAGGTACAGAAGAAAAACCTTTTAAGATTTCTAATGGTGCCGAACTTCGTTATATGTTTGAAGAATATGTCGTAAATGCTGATAATTCTTCAGTTTATTTCGAACTTACAAATGATATTGACCTTAACAATAAGGATTGGACTGATACAGTTAGTCAGAATAATTACTTTAGTAGTAAGTTTGACGGTAAAGGTTATGTTATTTCAAATCTAAAAATTCCTGAAAGCAGTTCGAATATCGGCTTGTTTCACCAACTCGGTAATGGGGCAGAGATTAAAAACTTAATTATTGACGGTGCTGTTGTTAATGGTACAGGTAATCATGCTGCAGTTTTAGCATCACGTGTTGTTGCAAGCGCAACAGCAAATATCTCAAATTGCGTAATTAAAAATGCGACGGTGACTTCCGCAGCAAATGCTGGTGGATTTATTGCAACAAACGCAGGTGGTAATGGTAAAGAGAGCTATTTGAATATAACGAACTGCGGTTTTGTTGGTACATTGAACGCAACAACCACAGGCGGTATATGCGCAAATTCACAAACATATGGACATATAAACGCCTCGAAATGCTACAGCAGTGGTGCTGATGCAATTACAACTTCAAACAGTGGTAGAACTACAGTAGAAAATGTATATACAACCTATACTGATACCACAAAGGCTACATATGTTTCGGCAGAAAATATGCAGGGTGAAAACGCTAAAACAAATCTTGTTGGATTTGATTTTGATGAGGTTTGGAAAGCAACAAATACCTATCCTGAAATTAGATTTTATAGACCGGATAATGCCGTTGCAGGAGATGCGTGGCTCGGTGGTGTTGCAACAAAATTTGCAGGTGGTGAAGGTACTGAAGAATCACCTTACCAAATAGCTACCGGCGAACAGCTGCGGTATATGTTTGAAGAATATGTTTTAAATGCTGATAATTCTTCAGTTTATTTTGAACTTATAAGTGACATTAACCTTAATAATAAGGATTGGACTGATACAGTTAGTCAGAATAATTACTTTAGTAGTAAGTTTGACGGTAAAGGGTATGTTATTTCGAATCTTATCATACCTGAAAGCAGTTCGAATATCGGCTTGTTCCACCAACTCGGTAATGGGGCAGAGATTAAAAACTTAATTATTGATGGTGCTGTTGTTAATGGTACAGGCAATCACGCTGCTGTTATGGCATCACGTGTTGTTGCAAGCGCAACAGTTAATGTTTCAAACTGTGTAATTAAAAATGCAACTGTTACTTCTGCTGCAAATGCAGGTGGCTTTATAGCAACAAATGCAGGCGGTAGCGGAAAGGAAAGTTATTTTAACATCCAAAACTGTGGTTTTGTAGGAACTCTTAACGGTACAACCACAGGCGGTATATGCGCAAATTCACAAACATATGGACATATAAACGCTTCGAAATGCTACAGCAGTGGTGCTGATGCAATTACAACTTCAAACAGTGGTAGAACTACAGTAGAAAATGTATATACAACCTATACTGATACCACAAAAGCTACATATGTTTCAGCAGAAAATATGCAGGGCGAAAACGCTAAAATAAATCTTATTGGATTTGATTTTGATTCAATCTGGGAAACAACAGAAACATATCCGGCTATAAGACTTTTTGACCCGGATAGAGTTGAAGCTGGTGTTGCTTGGAGTGGTGAGGTTGCAACAAAATTTGCAGGTGGCGAAGGTACAGAAGAATTACCTTACCAAATAGCTACAGGCGAACAGCTTCGTTATATGTTTGAAGAATATGTTGCAAATGCTGATAATTCTTCACTTTATTTTGAACTTACAAGTGATATTAACCTTAATAACAAGGATTGGACCGATACAGTTAGCCAAAACAATTACTTTAGCAGTAAATTTAATGGTAATGGTTATACTATTTCAAACCTTATCATACCTGAAAGTAGTTCAAATATTGGTTTGTTCCACCAACTCGGTAATGGGGCAGAGATTAAAAACTTAATTATTGACGGTGCTGTTATAAATGGTACCGGTAACCATGCTGCTGTTATAGCATCACGTGTTGTTGCAAGCGCAACAGTTAATGTTTCAAACTGCATAATAAAAAATGCAACTGTTACTTCTGCTGCAAATGCAGGTGGCTTTATAGCAACAAATGCAGGTGGTAATGGTAAAGAAAGTTATTTAAATATAGATAACTGTGGTTTTGTAGGAACTCTTAACGGTACAACCACAGGCGGCATATGTGCAAATTCACAAACGTATGGACATATAAACGCATCTAAATGTTACAGTAATGGTGCTGATGCAATCACAACATCAAATAATGGTAGAACATCAGTAGAATATGTATATACAACCTATGCCGACACCACAAAAGCTACATATGTTTCAGTAGAAAATATGCAGGGTGAAAACGCTAAAACAAATCTTATTGGATTTGATTTTAACGCAATTTGGAAATGCGTTGTTGATGATACACCAACACTGCGTTTTGGTGAGAAAATTTCAAACAAAGATATATGGAACGGTGTAGCTGCTACTGATTTTGCAGAAGGTACTGGTGAAAAAGAAAGTCCATATAAGATTTCTAATGCTTCAGAACTTTATCTTTTAGTAACTGAATATTCAACAAGTGGTTTGTATTTCGAATTAACAAACGATATTTATCTTAATAACGTTAATGATTCCGAGTGGAAAACCGACTCTCCAAATGAATGGGTAAGCGGATTTAATTCTACGGCATTTACTTTTAAATTTGATGGCAAAGGTTATGCTGTATATGGATTGTATGTAGAAGAATCTTCATATAGCGGTCTTTTCCCAGCACTAGGTGATGGTGCGGAAATTAGAAATGTTTCAGTAAGAGAATCTTATATAAAAGGAAGTTCGAATGCTGGTGCAATTGCAGGTAGATTAAAATCTGGTAAAGTTACAATATCTGGTTCTTCTGCTGATTCAAGTGTTGTACTTAGTGCAAATACTGTTGGTGGTATTGTAGGTGCCAATGCAGGCGAACTAACCATTAAGAATTCTTGGTTTGTGACAGATGGTACAAACTTAACTGAAGCAACAGGCAAAAAAGCCGGAATAATTGGAGATTCATGGGGCAAAGTCCTTACTGTTTTGACAAGTTATTCTGTTGGTATAGATGCTTTTGACAATTTGAGTAGCAATTATACAACAAATCCAAGTGCATATTTATTGACTATTAATGGCGTATATACTACTGATGAAACAACGGAAAAAGCAACATTTGTTTCCGATGAAAATATACGTGGTAATAACGCGAAAATAAATCTTGTCGAATTTGATTTTGAAAACACTTGGAATGTTGTTGATGGTGAATATCCTGTTCTTACTTATAACGATGAGATAATCGAAGAAGAAAATGGTAATAAAAAAGTTTGGAACGGCGAAGCAGCTACGAGCTTCGCGGGCGGTAACGGTGAAAAAGATAATCCATTTAAGATTTCTAATGCGTCAGAGCTTTATTTGTTAGTCACAGAGTATTCTACAAGTGGAAAGTATTTTGAACTTACTAATGACATTTATCTAAATGATGTTTCTAATGATTCATGGTTAAACGTTCCAAATGAATGGGTAAGTGGATTTAATTCTACTGCATTCACTTTTAAATTTGATGGTAAAGGTTACACTGTCCACGGTGTATATGTAAACGGTTCTTCTTATAGTGGTCTTTTCCCAGCTCTAGGTGACGGCGCAGAAATTAAAAATGTTTCAGTAAGAGATTCATTCATTATGGGTGATTCAAATGCAGGTGCAATAGCCGGTAGAGTGAAATCAGGAGCTGTACTGATATCTGGTTGTTCTGCTGATTCAAGTGTTTTGTTATCAGCAAATACTGTTGGTGGTATAATTGCTGCTAACGCCGGAGAATTAACTATAAAAAATTGTTGGTTTACAATTGATAATAGCGATCAAATCGGTACACCAGGTAAGAAAGCCGGAATAATAGCTGATTCATGGGGCAAAGCTCTTACCGTTTTAACTAGTTATTCTGTTGGTATAGATGCTTTTGATACGTTAAGCAGCAATTACCAAAGCAATCCCAGTTCTTACTCATTATATATAAGTGGTGTATATACTACCGATGAAGCAACTGAAAATGCAATATTTGTTTCTGATGAAAATATGCGTGGTAAAAATGCAGAAACAAGTTTGTCAAAATTCGATTTTAAAAATGTATGGAAATCAGTTGAAGGAAAATATCCGGTTCTTACTTACAATGATGAGATAATTGAAGAAGTTAAGGACTATATTTGGGATGGAAAGACTGCTACTGAATTTTCAGGTGGTGCAGGAACAAAAACTGATCCTTACCAGATATCTAATGGTGCGGAATTGCGCCTAATGGCTGAAACATATATCAAAGAAGAGGATAATTCGGATATTTATTTTATTCTTACCGAAGATATCTATTTAAATGATGTTTCTTTGGAAGATTGGACTGATAATCCTAAAAAATGGAAGGATACATGGGGACAAAAAGTTTATTTTAGCAGTGATTTTAACGGAAATGGTCACACAATATACGGACTTTATATTCCTGATAGTTCTTCTAATGTTGCACTATTCCACCAACTTGGTGATGGTGCAAATATTCACAATCTAAATATTAAAAATTCATATGTTAATGGTACTGGAAATCATGCTGCAGTTATCGCAAGTAGAGTTATTCCTGGTGCAACTGCAGAAATTAACCTATGTTTAATTGAAAATTGTTATGTCAAATCCTCAAAAAATACTGGCGGATTTGTTGCTACCGTAGCTGGTGGTTCTTCAGGTGCAAGCACCTTGAAAATTAAAAACTGTGGATTTAACGGTACTTTGGTTGGAGAAAATACAGCAGGTATTTGTGCAAATACACAAAATAGTAGTTTTGTTAATGCATCATATTGTTATTCGGCTGGGGTAGATGCTTTTGCGTTTGTTACCAATGGTTCAATAATAAATTGTACTTCCGTTTATACTACTGATAATACACCAGTAAAAGATGAAGGAACCAATTTCGCTGCTAAATTTGTTGATGCTTCTTCAATTATTGGTGATAAAGCTGTAGTTAATTTAATCGGTTTCGATTTTGATAACGTTTGGATTACAGTATCTAATGGTTATCCTGTTATACGTCCAAATCCAAGAGTTGTTGAAAAAGTACGCCCTTGGGATGGTAGAGCTGCTAAAAGTTATGCAGGTGGTAGTGGTACTGAGACTGACCCATATCAAATAGCAAATGCAGCACAACTCTATAAGATGGTTTCTGAACACATGTATGACGAAAATCCTCAATATTTTGTGCTGATTTCGGATATTATTATAAATGATACAACTGATTCTAATTGGCATACCGATGATCCAATGTCATGGATTACTGGCGCTAACTCTTCAACAAAGATATGTGAGTTTAAGAGTAAATTAGATGGTAAAGGTCATTATATTTATGGTTTGTATACTATTGGTGGTTTTTACAATGGACTAATTCCAGCATTGGGTGACGGAGCATCTATTTCAAATATTCACATTAGAGATTCAGTTATCAAATCGTCATCATATGCAGGTGCTATAGCAGGAAGAAACTATCAAGGTTCAGCAATTATTTATGGTTGTTCTGCGGACGATACTGTTATAGTTAACGGAAAAACAGCAGGTGGTCTTGTAGGTGGCAACGCTGGCACATTGACTGTCGAAGATTCATATTTCAGTGGAACGGTTACTGGTAGCACTATGCAGGCTGGTATATGTGCGAATTCTTGGGGCGTTTTAACCATTAAGAGATGCTATACAGTAGGAAGTGTTGTGTTTACAAGTAGCAAGACATCAAACATCATAACAGATGTATATAGTGATGTTGCGCAAGAAAATGGTGTCATTGTTATTCCTACCGATAAAATGAAGGGCGAAAATGCAAAAACCTCAATGCCTGGATTAACTTGGGGAACAGCTTGGTTTACTGTAGATAATGATTTTCCACATCTCAACGTTGTTATAAAGAAATATAACAATGGTAAGAAGGGCGAGATTTGGTCCGGTGAATGTGCAAATAAATATGCTGGTGGTTCTGGTACCAAAGAAGACCCATATCAAATTGAGACAGGCGAACAACTATATTTGATGGTTTCACAAAACTGTGTAACTCAAGATAAAGGCGAATATTATATTTTAACAGCAGACATTTTCTTAAATGATACTTCCAAGCAAAATTGGACTCAAAGTGCGAATGAGTGGTTTGTTGCAATAAGTTCAAACGCCGCATTTAAGGGTAATTTTGATGGTAATGGTCATGTAGTATATGGTCTATATGTTAATTCTGATGATGATATGGCATTTGCTGGACTTATACCGGTTATTGGCGAAGGTGCTGTAGTTAAGAACGTCGGTATTTCTAAGTCTTATATTTCTAATAATTATGGTGGTTCTTCAACCTATGCCGCAGCAATAACAGGTTATATATCTTTGTATAAGACAGAGAATCCAATTATTCCTGTCATTTCTTGCTGTTTTGCAGATCCTACTGTTACGATAGAAGCAAATTATGCAGGTGGTATTGTTGGTGGTGTTCCAGCACCAGTAAAGATTGAAAATTGTTTCTTTACAGGAAAACTGGCAGGTAGAACACATAGAGGTGCAATTATCGGTAATATTTGGTCCACTGGATCACAGATATTATCATGTTATGCAATTACAGCTGATATGGACGGATTTATCGGCGGTAAAATGCTTAATTACGCTGCAACTGATGAAAATTTGTATTGTAGAAACAACTATTGTTTTGCTTCTACATTCTATGGTGGTACAGAACCTATTGATTTTACCGATATGCATGGTAAAGCTGCTAAGAATGCTATGAAGGGCTTTGATTTTAATAAGATATGGTCTACAGTTACAAACGGTACTCCAGTTCTTAGAATCTTTGGTTCAGATGCATTTTCTGATACATCTAAGAGATATGTTACGGTTTCTTTTGTTACTAATTGCGAAGATTTGAATGTTGAGCCTCAAAATATTGCAATTGGAGAAAAAGTAGAGTTACCAAAACTTTCTCGTTATGGTTATCGTTTAGTTGGCTGGTATGTATACAAAGAATTAGATATACAATATCCAGAAGATTCATACCCAATTTGTGATATGTTACTTTATGCAAAATGGGAAAAAGTAAGCATCAAACAAGATTTTGAAAATTATCCAAATACTAAATATGATATTGGTGATGATTTCGAATATTTCCGTCCTGGAACACCTGGCTATGATGCTAATAAAGTATTTGAAGGTGCTTCATCATTACATAGAATAGGTGCAAGTGACAAAGATGCTGATTTTCTTTTGTTCTATGAAGATGAACTTGAAATCGGTAGAGAATATGAAATGACATATCGTGTTTATACTGACTCTCCAAGTGCTCAATTTAAACTATCATTAGTTTATCTAACTTGGCCTGATATAAATGCTGAAAATCTCGGTGTTGAGGAGATGCTTTCTACTACGCTTGAAGGTGACGTTTGGACTGAATATACATTTACTTTCATTGCAAAGTCTAAATGGGTTTCTATTCGCACGAGCGGCGGAGAAAGTTTGTATTTCGACGATTTTGTACTAGTTCCTACTGAAAATTTTGATGAACAAATCGCCAATACTTATTCAGATAAAAATAATACAAATGAAAATTCAACAAATATCATTTGGATTATTTTGATAGTCGCTGGAATTGCGGTCGTTGTTATTGGAACTGTATTGTTCATTTATATTGTAAAAAAAAGAAAAAATAATTAGTATATTGGTTTAAACCGATGATTAAATTTTAAAACTTCTGAGTTTTGTTTTGAATTAGTAAAACATTTCCGTAGTCTAAAAATAAATTTAAAAACTACGGAAATGTTACTCCTAAAATAATATTTTTCACTGCATCGGGATAGTCAAATTATAAGCCAATAAATACACTTTTATTTTGTTAGGAGATTAAACTTTATGAAAGTAAAAATAGGGTTTGTGGGATACGGTATTTTTTCTAAGGATTTTGTTACCCTTTTTGAAAAGCATCCCGATGTTGAAAAAGTTTGTATGGCTGAATTAGTAGCCGAAAGAAGAGAAGAAATTAAAAATGCACATCCTGGCATCACTGTTTATTCTTCTTACGAGGAAATGCTAGAAAAAGACAAGGATATAAACTGTGTTGCAATTTTCACTCAAAGACATTTGCATGGTAAGATGGTAATACAGGCGCTTAAAGCAGGAAAACATGTATATAGCGCCGTTCCGATTGGATGTACTATCGATGAAATATCTGAAATAATTCGTCTTGTTGAAGAAACCCATCTAGTATATATGATGGGCGAAACTTGTTATTACTATCCTAGCGCTATTTTCTGTCGTGATAAATATAAGGATGGAGCTTTTGGAAAATTTGTTTATGCTGAAGCTCAATACTATCACGATATTCGTGAAATGTATGATGATTTTAAACATAGCGGAGGCGATAAATGGCGTCGTGTTGCAGGTATTCCTCCTATGTTTTATCCCACTCATTCTATTTCTATGGTTTTTCCTGCTATCGGTCAACATGCAACACAAGTATCGTGTATGGGTCTTAGAGATGATTATCCAGATGATATATACGGTGAAGAAAAAAATGATTTTGTAAACCCGTTTAGTAATGAAACAGCTATATTTAGAATGTCTGGTGGCGGTGTTGTACGAATTAATGAATTTCGAAGAGTAGGAATTAACAAGCCCTCGACTTATATAACTTGTTTTTACGGCGAAGATGCATCATATGATTGCATCGCTGATCAACATATTTTCCAGACAGCACCTTTTACTAACCGAAATGGCATTGAACATCCAATGCATCTTGAATATGTTTCAAATCAGCTTATGCCAGAAACATATCTTGATTTTAAAGCTGGAAAACTTACTGATGAGCAAGTAAATCAACCAGATAAAGGTACTGTTGACCCACGTTTGTTAAATATGACTTGGGATGATCATACATCCCCTGTATCAATTGCTGCAATTGAAGGATTTGCAAAGATTCAAGATAAAAGCAGACTTCCTAAAGCATTTCGTGAAATACCACCATTCTCTCATTTTAATTCTCATCCTTTCCTTGTTGACGATTTCGTTCGTGCAGTTGTGGATAATAAGTTACCACCAAACAATGCTTGGGATTCAGCACGATATATGATTCCGGGACTTATTGCACACGAATCAGCATTACAAGGCGGAAAACTATTAGATATTCCGGACTTTGGAGAAGCACCAGAAAGTTTTGAAAGATTAACATACGATAAAAAGGATTATTATGAAATTTAAGGTTTGTATATTTGGCGCAGGTATGATAGCAAATAGTGCTCATATTCCTGCATATAAGTCTTTTCCTGAAGATTTTGAGATTGTTGGTATATTTGATGTTTCGTATGATGCAGCAAAAAAAACAGCTGATGAATTTGAAATTGATAATATATATACTGATGCTGAAATTATGTTAAAGGAACAAAAACCAGATGTTGTGTCTATTTGTGTTCCTAATATGTTACATAAGCAGTACACTTTGCTGGCTTTAAAATATGGTGCAAATGTTCTTTGTGAAAAACCATTGGCATTTACATATACGGAAGCTAAAGAAATGTTTGATTACGCTGAAAAGCAAGACAAAATATTAATGGCGTGTCAAAGTCTTAGATTTTTACCTGAAAGACTTGCAGCAGTTGAAGAAATTAAAAATGGTTCAGTTGGAAATGTTTATTACGCAGAACTTTCGAGAATTCGCAGAAGGGGAATACCCACTTGGGGTAAGTTCCATCTTAAAGAATTTTCAGGTGGTGGTGCGCTAGTAGATATTGGTGTTCATGGTCTTGACAGTGCTATTTGGCTTATGGGAAATCCAACACCAACTAGTGTTACAGCATGTATGAGTAAAATTCATGCGGATGAATTAGGTTCTGCAAAAAGTTCTGGCGCACTTAAAGAAAATGTAACTTCAAATAATTTCGATCCTGAGTCGATGAATGTTGAATCATTTTCAAACGGTACTGTAAAATTTGATAATGGCTCTACGCTTGCATTTAAAGTTGCATGGGCAGCAAATTTAAAAGAAGAAAATAACATTGTATTAGCGGGAACTAAAAGTGGTATAGATATTGAAAATAGAAAAATTTATACTGGAGCAGATACTGTAACTGATTTAGATGTTATACCAAATGGTTTTAGCAACGAACCGTTTTATGGCCATTTTTGCTTAGTGAAAAACCTAGCAGATGCCTTAAACGGTAAAGATGAAATGTTTGTTAAACCACAAGAAACGCTTAATGTTACCGCAATTCTTGAGGCAGCATATAAATCCGCAAAATTAGGTGTTGAGGTTAAAATTGATATTCAATAGCTGTATTTTTTAATCTTAAAAATTATAACTATACGAAAGTAGGGAGACACACTATGAATATTGAAAATATAAATCCATATCTTCGTTTTGCTGAAATGCAGACTTCTATATTACAAGGTAATGACTTTAGGTTAGCTTACGATTATAGAATATTTTATGTAATAAGTGGCAAGGGCACAGTTGTATTAGAAGATAAAAATGTTCAGTTATCACCTAATAGTATTGTTATGATCCCTCCCGCTATAAAATATCATTTTAAAGGTGCGTTACAAGTTATAGTACTTAATTTTGACTTGTATCAATTAAATTTTGAAAAAAGTAAACCATTACCACCAGATAGTATTGTTGATTTTAAACCTGAACTCGTGTTTGAAGATGTTCGTGTAGATGAACTCAATGCACCAATTATTCTACATAACTGTAATAACCTTAGAAGCATATTAAATGAAATTGTTGCAGAATATAACTTTAAAAACTCATATTATAACGTGATGATTTCTTCACTTTTAAAAAACATAATTTGTCAAATTGTTAGAAACGATAAAAACATTTTTATAGATGAAAATGATTTGATATCAAAAGTTTTAATTTATATTAAAACAAATTACCATACGGTTGTAAAAAATTCTGATATCTCTAAGGCTCTTGGATACAATGAACTTTATTTAAATCGTATTTTTAAGAAGCATGTGGGTACAACGATTCATCAATATTTATTAAATGAAAGAATTGGCATGGCAAAAAAATTATTAAAAGAAACAAATATTTCCGTTGAAAGTGTTGCACGAAATTGTGGCTTTGATAATATGTCTACTTTCTATGTTGTTTTTAAGAAAATGACAGGTTTTTCTCCTAAACAATACCGTTATAATTGATTTTGATATTTTAGTTACAAGGATTAAATAATATGTTTTCAAAAAAATTTATTTGTGCTACTGAAAATAGAAACACATATATAAATAATGTTAATGCACCATATATGCGTAAAAATTTTGAATTTTCTCTACTTCCAGAAGAAATTTCAATTACTGTATGTGGCATAGGTTTTTATGAAATATATGTAAATGGTGTTAAAATCACTAAAGGTAAACTTGCACCATATATTTCTGACCCAGATAACATTTGTTATTATGATAAATACGATATTTTAAAATACGTTAATCAAGGAAATAATACAATTGCTTTTATTCTTGGTAACGGAATTAAAAATAGTTTAGGTGGTTTTTGTTGGGAATTTGACACAATGAATTACGTAGGACCACCACAATTAGCGTTTGCTATAGAAGGAAAAATTAACGGAGAAAGTTTTACAATAGAATCAGATACCGATATAAAAGTTTGTGATTCTCCAATTATTTTTGATGATTTTCGTACTGGATGTCATTATGACGCAAGACTAGAAATTGATGGATGGAATCTGCCGAATTTTGATGATAGCGCTTGGCGGAATGCAATTATTGCTGACAAACCGCGTGGAGAGGCAAGAATTTGTCAGGCGCCTTCTATAGAGTGTTATCGTGAATTGTCTGCAATAAATATTTCTCGTTCACAACTTGATGATACTTATAAAAGTCGTTATGAGTATGAAGGTGTGAAACCCCGTTTTCCAATTCAATACGAAGGTTGGCTTTATGATTTCGGAGAAAATAATACCGGAGTAGTAAGGCTTGAATTGAAAAATACAAAACCAGGACAAGTAATAGAATTACAACATTGTGAATATATAAATCATTTAGGAAAACCATCATATAATAACATTTTTTTCGTTCCTGATGGTTATTCTCAACGTGACATTTATATTTGTAAGGGAGCAGAAATTGAGATTTATGAACCTTTCTTTACATATCACGGATTTAGATATTGCTTTATAACCGGTTTAACCGACGAACAGGTTAATAAAGAGACAGCAAGATTTCTTGTTTTAAGTTCTAAACATCAATCAAGAGGACATTTTAAATGTTCTGATGAAAGAATAAATAAACTACAAGAAATGTGCCGTCGAAGTGATGAATCAAATATGATTTATTTTCCGAATGATTGTCCGCATCGTGAAAAAAATGGTTGGACAGGGGATGCAACAGTTTCTGCTGAACAAATTTTATTGAATTTTGATTTTGAGGAAAGTCTTATTGAATGGCTAAATAATATTTGTGCTTCACAAAATCAACAGGGTGCGTTTCCGGCGTATGTTCCAACAGGATGTCGCGGTTACAAGTGGGGAAATGGTCCTATTTGGGATAATGTTATTGTAGAGTTACCATATCAAATTTTACGTTATACCGGTAATTTGAATGCAGCAAAAAACTGTGCAAAATCTATTTTTACATATTTGCATTATGCATCTACTAAAAGAAATGATGAAGGCTTATTACAATATGGTCTTGGCGATTGGTTGAAACCCAAAACTCAACTCCCAGTTGCGAGCAAAGAATTTGTAGATAGTGTAATGATATACGTTTTTTGTCAACAAGCGAGTGTATTGTTTGCACATCTTGGAATGGATTTAGAAAAGGATTATGCTACTCAATTAGGTGAGAGCATAAAAAAATCCATATGCGATAAATATATTAATAACGATTTATCGTTGGCTGATGATGGTATACAAACATCGCAGGTTTTGGCATTGAATTTTAATTTGTTTGATAAATCATGTCAAGATAATGCTATAAATAATTTGCGAAATGCATTGAAGAACAACGACTGGCAACATGATTGTGGCATGATAGGTATAAGATATTTATTTCACGTGTTGTCAAAAGCGGGTTATGCTGATGAGGCATTAGACATACTTCTATCTGAAGGCACTGGATACGGAGAGTTTTTAAAACATAACCTTACAACTCTACCTGAAAGTTTTGCGCCTTTTGATGAAAACGGTGATCCTGATTTTAGACGTTCATTAAACCATCATTTTTTAGGTGATATTAGCCATTTCTTTATTTCTGAAATAGCAGGAATACATGTTAATGATGATGTAACAAATGCTGCCCACATAGATGTAAAGCCTCAATTTATAAATAAGCTTTCATATGCCAAAGCAAGTTTTAAAAATGATTTTGGCTCAATAATTGTTAAATGGAAAAAAGATAAAAACATTGTTTTATCTATTGAAACTACAGGAAATTTTTACGGTAATATCATTTTACCGAGTGGATATTATTTTGAAGATAAAACTGTGCAGAAATCTTTGGAGAATAACGAGTATAAAATTCTATTTAGCAACAATTAGTATATATTAAAGTTTTTATGCAGAAAGGAATTGAACTTGTGAAAAAAATAGTAAAAAGCTTTGTTGCTTTGTTTTTAGCTCTAAATATTCTTATTTTGAGTAGTTTTGTATGCCTCGCAACATCTTTTGAAGATGATAATTTAGCTATAGATAATACTATAACATATACATCATCAAACAACGTTTTTAAAAATTATAACGAATATATAAATAAATGCGGCACTTTAGATGATGCTACTGAAATGCTACCTGTAGAAATTAACAATTTTAATTCCGAAAACGCTGATACTGAATATAATGAGCAAGAAAAAGTTTTGTATTGGAAAGACGGTAATGGCTCTATTACATGGAATTTCGATATTGATAAAACTGCTTTTTATAACATTGAAATAGTATGGAAACCCCTTGCTAGCGGTGTTGATGTGTCGTTTGGATTACAAATAGATGGTGAATATTGCTTTGACAATATGAACAATATTGTTTTTAAGAGACTATGGCAGAACGCGTCTGATAAGCCACGTACTGACGATAAGGGAAATGAATATGCTCAAGAGCAAAAGGAATTTGAAGGTTTTCGCACATCTATTGTTAGAGATAATTCTGGTGTTGTTGATAACTATTCCTTTGCACTTTCTCAAGGAACGCATTCTATAACACTTGTTGATTTAGGACAAGGAATTGCTATAGAAAAGATAATTTTTACTCCACCAGAAACAATATTTAGCTACTCCGACTTATCGAAGGATTATAAATTACAAGACTGTGATGCGGAAATTATTACTATTCAAGGTGAAAATGCTGATTTAAAATCTTCAAAATCACTTATACCTAAATCTAATAATAGCGAACCATCAATGACTCCTAATAGTTCAGTTGTTTCTAAAATTAATTATATAGGAGGAACTGCGTGGCAGTCACCGTGTTCTTCGCTTACTTGGAATTTTAAAGTAGATAAATCTGGATATTACTATATCAATATTAGATATAAACAAGCTGATCTTGTTAACGGTAATAGTTTAAGATGGTTAAAAATCGATGGAAAAACTCCATTTAATGAAGCTAAAAATCTATCATTCCCATATGATGCACAATGGACATACTATACATTTTCTGATGCTGAAAAAACACCCTATTATATCTGGTTAGAAAAGGGTGAGCATACAATTACTCTTGAAGCTACGATGAATGAACAGTCGGAATTTTTTTCCAGGCTTTCTGAAATTGTTGATATTTTGGGTAACGAATATATTAAAATTGTTATGATAACAGGCGAGACACCCGATGTTAATCGTGATTATGAATTGTTTAATCAAATTCCTAATTTCACTGATACACTTACTAATTGTTATAATGACTTGACTGATTTAGCCACCGATATGAAGTCAAAGTCAGGAAAAAACAGTACTCAAGCAATTGCTGCTATGGAAAATATGGCGCGTGTGTTAAATAATATGCTAAAAAGTCCATTTATTGCTCAGCAGTATGTTAACGAATATTATACTAATTATACTTCTGTAAGTTCTTGGCTTTATGATATGACCAATATGCCACTTTCTTTAGATGAAATACAGATTGTTCCTTATGGTAAAGAATACGAAAATAAAAATGCTAATTTTATTAAAAAATTATTCTTTGGTATTACAAGATTAGTTGTATCTTTCACAGAAGATTATGTAATTACAGATGATGAAAAAGTTAATTCTGACAAAGAAATACGTCTGTGGGTAAATTGGGGCCAAGATCAAGCTGCAGTTTTAGATTCTTTAATTGAGGATTCTTTTACAAGTAAAACTGGTATACCTGTAAAGTTAGAAATAGTAAATGCTTCACTTGTTAATGGTATACTTGCAGGAAATTTCCCTGACATTGCTCTACATATGTCACGTACTGAACCTGTTAATTTGGGTATTAGAGGTGCATTAGCTGATTTAACTCAATTTGAGGATTATAGTGAAGTTCTTGAACGTTTTCAAGATGGTGCTGAAATACCATACATGTACAAAGATGCTTTATATGCTTTACCAGATACACAAAGTTATTTCTTAATGTTTTATCGAAAAGATATTTTCGACAAACTTGAACTTGAAGTACCAGAAACATGGGAAGAATTTTTATATGTTTCTACTATTATTCAGAGAAATAATATGAGTGTGTATGTTCCATATACACGCATTACATCTTCTACTACAGTAAATGCGGGTATAGGAAATCTGAATATGTATCCTACATTACTCAGTCAAAATAATCTTTCTATATATAATAAAGAACTCAATGCAACAGACCTGCTTTCTACTGAAGCAATTGATACTTTTAATTTTTGGACTGATTTTTATACTAAATATGATTTTTACAAAGAAGCAGATTTTTATAATCGTTTTCGTGTAGGCGTAATGCCTCTCGGTATCGCAACCTACAATACATATATGACATTATATTCGGCTGCCCCTGAAATCCAAGATAGATGGTCTATAGCATTAGTTCCAGGAACTAAAAATGAAGACGGTACTATAAATAGAAGTGTAGCAGGTGGTGGAACCGGCTGTGCAATTATTGAAAAGTCTTCGAATAAAGATGAAGCTTGGGAATTCCTAAAATGGTGGACATCCGCTGAAACTCAAAGCAGATATAACAACAACGTTGAATCACTTGTAGGAATGATCGGTAGAACGGCTACATCAACTGTAGATGCATTTTCCGCTTATGCATGGGAACAAGAAGATTTAGATGTTTTATTATCACAGTGGGAAAACGTTAAAGAATTACCTGAAGTTCCAGGTAGTTATTATCTTAGTCGAGCTATTGACCAAGCGTATTGGTCGGTTATAAACGGTAAAAGCATTTCAAGTGATGCACTTACCAAATGGAGTATGGTTGCTGACGAAGAAATAGCACGAAAAATTAAGGAGTACAGTTAAAATGTATAAAAATAAAAAGTCATACCAAACTCTGCATAACAATACATTATTTGCGAAAATTAAGAGAATGGATAAGGATCCTATCTTAGCATGGTTTATGATGTCACCATTTTTATTCTTTTTCTTTGTTTTTACAATTTTACCTGTGTTTTCTTCAATAGCGCTTAGTTTTACATCATACGATATGATATCAACGCCAAAATTCACATGGTTAGATAACTATCAGCGGATGCTAAATGACCATACATTTTCTATTACCGTAAAAAACACGCTTATATTTGCAATTATAGCTGGTCCATTGGGTTTTTTACTATCGTTTATACTTGCTTGGTTTGTAAATGAGGCAAATCCAAAGAATCGTGCCGTATTATCTTTTATGTTTTATGCGCCTGCGCTTGTAGGAAATGCTTATTTTATTTGGCAGGTTGCATTTAGTGGTGATAGTTACGGTTATATAAATAGTTTTTTACTTTCTTTAGGTATCATAACTGAACCTATTATATGGTTAAAAAACGAATCATATCTTATGCCGATTGTTATTATAGTTCAGTTATGGCAAAGCATGGGTGTTTCATTCCTTGCAAATATTTCTGGACTTCAAAATGTAAATAGAGATATGTATGAAGCAGGTGCAATAGATGGCATTAGAAATCGTTGGCAAGAGCTCAGATATATAACTTTGCCATCAATGTCGCATATGTTATTGTTTAGTGCTGTAATGCAGATTCAAAGTAGTTTTTCAGTAAGTGCGATTGCAATTGAGTTGGCTGGATATCCTAGCCAAGCAAATGCTGTGGATACGATTGTTTCATTGTTGGCTGATGTTGCAACCGTTCGTTACGAATTAGGTTATGCTTCTGCGATTGCTGTAGTACTATTTCTTATGATGGTTATTACAAGATTAATCGTTGGTAAAGTTCTTTCTATGTTGCAGAAATGAGGTGCGTATAGTGAAATTAATAGAATATATAAAAAATCGTCCATCTGCAACCTCTAGATTGGCATGTCGTCGTTATACAAGATCAAAATTCGGTGATTTTTTGATGTTTGCTTTCTTAATTTGCGGCGGTTTGTTTTCAATGTTGCCTTTGATTTATGCTGTGTGTACGTCATTTAAACCGTTAGATGAACTTCTGATTTTCCCTCCGAGATTTTTTGTACATAGACCAACTTGGAGTAATTACTTAGTTCTTCCAGATTTAATGGCGGCTTTAAAGGTGCCACTATCTAGATATATATTTAACAGTCTATTTGTTAGTTTATTGACAACCTTTGTTTACATTATTATTGCAACAATGACAGCATTTGTACTATCTAAAGTAAAAATAAAAGGAAGAAATTTTATATTTTGGATGATACAGTTCGCGTTGATGTTTAATGCATATACATTGTCGGTACCGCGCTATTTGGTATTTTCAAATATGCAGATTATAGATAAATATTGGGTATATATTTTACCACATTTAGCATCAACACTAGGTGTTTTTCTTGCAAAACAATATATAGAGGGTTATATACCGGACGCTTTAATGGAGGCTGCCAAAATTGATGGTGCAAATATTTGGACTATCTTTTGGAGAATAGTATTACCAGTTATTAAACCAGCATGGTTAACACTAATGTTATTTACTTTTAGAGATATTTGGGCATCGGTTCCAAATGGTACTATTTTTACAGAAAAGTTAAAAACTTTGCCTCAAATTGTAAATCAAATTACAGCTGGTGGAACGGCTAGAGCCGGTAGCTCAATGGCTGTTACAGTTATAATGATGATTCCACCAATAATTGTTTTTCTTGTTTCACAAAGTAATGTTGTGGAGGCAATGAGTAGCGCGGGCATCAAAGAATAGGGAGGATATCCATGAAACGATTATTTTATAAATTGTTAGCAGTAGTGTTGACGTTTATTATAATAACTTCAGGTGTTTTATCAGTTTCTGCCGCTGTTCCATATGACAGCTATACATATTGGACAGACGTTGGTACTGATAATAAGGCCGTTTACAATCGTCAAATGTATGACGCAACTCAAATTCTTGATGCGTCGTTAATGGGTGTTGAACCTTTTAATAAGGTGATGAACATTTGCACCGATAATAATGGAAATCTCTTTGTTTTGGATTCTAAATCTCGTATTGTTGTCCTTGATAAAACTTATAATCTTGTTAGAGAAATAGGACTTATCAATGGTACTGAGAAATATGATAACTCAACAGGAATCTATGCTCATAATGACGGCACCCTATATTTATGCGATACAGAAGGTCATCGCGTGTTACATATTTCTAACGACGGTACACTTATTGAAGAGATTAAATTACCTAAATCGCCATTAATTCCAAGTGATTTTGATTTTCGTCCTACTCGTGTTGTTGTCGATTCGCATGAACACATATACATACTTAGCGACGGTTCATATTATGGTGCTTTATTATATGATGAAGAAAAAAACTTTTTAGGATTTTATGGTGCTAATGCAGTTACAACGAATTTGGGAAGTGTATTTGTAAACATAAAAAATCGTATATTTCCAAACAATGATAAAAAACAAAACACTGCACAACGTTTACCATATTGTTTTGTAGATATCGAAATTGATGATAGCGGATTTATTTATACTTCTAATGGATATACCGAACAATATGCTAATAAAGGACAAATACGTAGATTAAGTCCAGGTACCGGAAATAATATTTTGCTTTCAGAAGAAGTTAACTTTGTTGATGCTAATGTAAATACTACTTATAAAGACGGCGCAATGTCAAAACAAGACATTATTGATGTTGCTGTTGATAGTAATGGATTTGTTTATGGATTAGAATCTGCTTTTGGTCGAATTTTTATGTACGATGCATCCTGTAGAACCATTACTGCTTTTGGCGGGGGTATGGGAATTGGTACGCAGGTTGGTAATTTTGTAACAGTTTCCGGAATGGCTTTAAAACAAGATGGCGATCAAGTAATTGTTGCAGACAGCGAAACAAATTTAATTACAATTTTTGAAATCAATAGTTATGGAAAAAAGGTAAAAAATCTAATTACACTTACCTTGAACGGTAAATATTCGCAAACCAAAGATGGTTGGGAAGAGATTTTAAAACAAGATAACAATTTTCAGCCAGCTTACAGTGGATTAGCACGTGCATATTTGAGTGAAGAAAATTATGAAATGGCTATGGATTATGCGAAAAAAGGTTATGATCGTGATACATATGCCTTAGCGTTGGAATATCATCGCAATATAATTTTAAATAAAAACTTCACAGTTATATTTTTAGGTGCTTTGGTACTTGTTATAGCGATTATCGTGTTGCTGGTTGTAAGTTCAAAGAAAAAATTAGTATTTATTAAAAACGAACATCTTCGTTTTTTGATGTCTACACCAATTCATCCAGCCAATAACTTTACTGATGTAAAAGAAAAAGGCAAAGGTTCTGTTGTTTCAAGTGTTGTTTTAATAATATTATTCTACATTGTAACAATATTAGAAACATTAAAAGGCGGATTTTTATTTACCATATATGATAAAGCTTCCTTTAACTCATTATGGGTTTTAGTACGTTCAGCAGGATTAGTTGTTTTATGGATTATTGCAAATTGGCTAGTTTGTACATTGCTTGGCGGTAAAGGTAAGATAAAAGAAATTTGTATAGTTACCTGTTATAGTTTATTACCGTTAATAGCAGAAAAAATAATCTATATAGTACTTAGTAATGTACTATTACCATCTGAAGCATCATTTTTGCAAATATTAAATGTTATTTCAATAATATATTTTGTAATTATGCTTGCTGTTGGATTACAAAAAATTCATGACTTCAGTTTTGGTCAATTAATTGGTACAAGTGCATTATCAATTTTTGGTATAGCCGCAATAATATTCCTACTTGTCATGATTATTATTCTTGTTCAGCAGTCATACGGATTCATTATTACAGTAGCTGGTGAATTATTAACATTATAGAAAGGATATTGAAATGAAAAAAATTATATGCTTTTTATGCGTATTAGTTATTATACTTACACTTTCTGGATGTGATAATATTGTTTTGCAGCCGAATTTTAATGAAGTGAGCGAAACAGAAAAACTCAGCGAAAAAGTTGTTGCAGAAAATAATAATTTTACACTTGAATGGAATAGTAGCATGGGTGTAACTTTAAATTCTAAATCTACAGGTGAGATTTGGGGAACAATTCCTACTGATGGTGGGGAAGAACAAGTTGATGAACTTGGAATGCCTATAAAAAAACATCCACAGGTAGAATCTATTTTAATTGTAGATTATATTGATGCTGAAACTAATACAGAAAAAACCTTGGTTTCGTATAGTGGTTCAGTTCGAGATGGAAGAGTTCGCTGTGAGAAAATCGATAATGGCATGCGCGTTGAATTTTATTTTGATTCAGCTGAGTTTATGATTCCTGTAGACTATATTTTGAACGATGATTCTTTATCAATTGCAATTGACCCAACAAAAATACAAGAAGGAAAAAATCAAATTGTACAAATTTCACTTGCACCATATTGTTGTTCCGTGAAAAATGATACCGAAAATTCATATTTATTTATTCCAGACGGATCAGGTGCACTAATTGATGTTTATTCACGTTCTAATCAGGGTATTACATATTCTAAACAGGTATATGGAGCCGATCTTTGCATAAAAGAAATAGTTTCTGCGTCACAGCAAATAGATATTAAAATGCCCGTTTTTGGTGCTAAAAACGACACAACAGCAACTTTTGCAATCATTGAACAGGGAGCAGAAAATGCATGGATAGAGGCAAGGGTTGGTGCAACTTCGACAGGATATTCTTCTGTTTATGCAACATTTCAAATGCGTGGATATACAAATCATACAGCTGAACTATTTTCATCAACTAAAGTTGATAGAGTTGTATATGAACAAAACATGATTGTTCAACCCCTTAAGGTAACATATTATAACCTGACCGGTGAAGATGCCAATTATGTTGGAATGGCAAATATATATAAACAATATTTAACAGAAACAAATATGTTGAAGAACCAATGTGAAGACATTGCATTCAATCTTGATATTCTTGGTGGAACAATGATTACTGAATCTTTCCTTGGTGTTCCATATCAAACATTGTTCACAGCCACAAAATTGACTGAAGCAAAAAACATTATTGATGATATTTCTTCTGTTACAAATGATAAATTCTCTGTTGTGCTTAAAGGCTTTGGTGAAACTGGATTAGATATAGGAGAAATCGGTGGCGGATATAAACTTAACAAGAAATTAGGTTCAAAAAGGGAACTTAATGAAGTTTTAGATTTATGCAATAAAATTGGCGCTGAAATGTATATGGATTTTGATATTATGCGTTTCAAAAAGAACGGTAACGGATTTTCTACATTTTCTGATTCAATTACTGATGCGTCACAAAAAAGAGCAACACAGTATTTATATGATATTGCTGTAAGAGGTGAAATCGAAGATTCTTTATACTACCTTCTTTCGCCTAGCAGATTTGAACAGGCCGCTAATAAATTGTTGTCAAAAACTGATTCATGGAAACTTAGCGGAATTTCTCTAGGTTCCATATCAAAATTATCATATTCTGATTATTTAGCTAAAGACGAAAAAACCTATTACGCAAAATCTAATTTTATAAATGAGATTTCAAAAACAATAAATTTGGTAAAAGATGAAAATAAAAAGTTTTTAGCATCAGATGCAAACGTATACACCGCTGTTTTATCTGACGTTATCACAAATTCACCAACTGTTTCTTCAAAACAATATGTTTTTAAGGAAGAAATTCCTTTTTATCAAATTGTATTTAAGGGTTATATTCCAATGACAACATATAGTATTAATCTAACTTCAAATTGGAAAATGTCTTATTTAAAGGCAATAGAGTCAGGATGCGGTTTGAATTATAGTTTAATGGAAAATTGGGATAGTTCTCTTATAGATGCTCAACATACCGATATGTTTAATTCTAGATATAATGATTTGAAAGCAAACATTAAATCAGATATTAAAGATTTTACAAATTACCATAATAGCATAGATGGTGCTCATATTAGTTCACATGAAATATTAGAATCAGGTTTGCGAAAAACTTCATTTGATAATGGTGTCACTGTTTATGTGAATTATTCATCGTCAGCTGTCGATTCTCCTGTTGGAGTAATAGAAGCACAAGACTACATTTTGACGGGGTGTGAATGATGAAAAAAATTAAAAAGAATAGGGGAATAGAACAAATTAAAAGCCAATACGGCAGAATGTTTGTTCTACCATGGGAGATAGGCATTCTTATTTTCTTCCTTATTCCCTTAATACAATCAATTTGGTATTCATTCACCGAAATGACAGTTACAAGTGGTGGAGCTAATACTATTTTTAAGGGCATCGCTAATTATAAGGAGATTTTATTTTCTGACCCTCATTATACTGTGTGGTTGGAAACATCTTTAACTTCATTTTTATATTCTTTACCTATAATTATTTTACTTAGTATGGTTCTTGCATTATTGTTAAACCAGAAGTTTAGAGGAAGACTTTTCTTTAGAGCATTGTATTTTTTACCAGTTATTGTAGCAACTGGTTCTGTTTTAACATTATTATTTCAAACAACTGGAAATGACATGTCTGAAATAGGAGTTTCAGAATCATATTCTTCTAATATGTTTAGTGTAGAAGATATAACTGGATGGCTCGGAATTAGTGGTGCAGCAGGAAAATATATAACAGATATGATAAGCAAAATTTTCGATCTAGTATGGAGCTGTGGTATACAGACTGTACTGTTCCTCGCTGGTCTTCAATCGGTGCCCGCTTCGCTTTATGAAGCCTCAAAAATTGAAGGCGCAACCAAATGGGAAGAATTTTGGTTTATAACATTTCCTATGCTTTCAAATGTAACATTACTTGTAACGGTGTTTACAATGGTTGAACTTATAACAAACGAACGTAGTTTACTAGTTAGTCGTGTTTACGATATGATGCGTGCAGGAACGTACGATAGCACATCTGCAATGCTATGGACTTATTTTCTGATTTCTGGTGCTGTTATGGGAATTGTTGTGTTGATATACAATAGGCTTCTTATGAAACGTTGGGATACGTAACGAGGTATATAATATATGAATAAAAGTATAAATTTCTTTACTGATTATAAAAATATAAAAATGAAGAAATACAGTCAAAATGCAACGAAATCAATTTTTTCAATATTTAGATTGGTAATTTTGATTTCAATAGGATTTGTTATTCTTTATCCTTTGTTTTATATGATTATTACTTCTGTGCAAAGTAAACACGCTTTTTTAAATTCATCTCGCGTATGGATACCAAATAGTTTTTCAATTAAAGAAAATTTTAGTTTTGCATTTGAAGCGTTGGACTACGGTAAATCACTCATATCCACATTAAAATACGAGGTTTTAAGCGCAATAATTCAAGTTTGTTCTTGTGCTTTTGCTGCATATGGATTTGCTAGATTTAAATTCAAAGAAAAAGGGATTTTATTAATTATCCTATTTTTAACAATACTTATTCCTGATATGATGCTACTAATTCCAAGAATGATAAACTATTCTCATTTGGATTTTTTAGGAGTATTGGGATTGTTCAATAAAATAGCTGATGTGGATTTAAGGCCGAATATATTAAACAGCGGCTGGGTATTTTGGCTTCCATCTATGTTTGGTGTTGGATTAAAATCCGGTATTTTAATATACATATATATACAGTTCTTTAAAAGTTTACCTAAAGAATTAGAAGAAGCTGCTTGGGTTGATGGTGCAGGACCTTTTAAAACATTTTTATCAATTGCACTTCCTTCTTCTGGAGTTGTTATTCTAACTGTCACAATTTTTTCACTAATTTGGCATTGGAATGACTCGCTTTTGAGTGGTATATATTTAACCGAAAATTTTCCATTAGCTGTTAACTTAAAAATGATGCCTACAGCATTAAGTAAATATAACATATTGATTTCAGCTCGAAACCCAGAGTCAATGGCTTATCTTATGGCTGGTTGTGTCTTATTCATTACTCCAATGCTTGTATTGTATATGTTTGTACAAAGAGGTTTTATTGAAAGTATTGATAGAGTAGGTATAACAGGATAATTAAATTTAAAGTGAGGATATTATGTTTAAAGCTGTAATTATTGGTTTTGCACACATGCATGTAAATGAAATTGCACAGTATATAAATGATCAGGAGGATTTTGAACTTGTCGGCTTTGCTGATATTCCTGCTGAAATACCCGAAAAAACTGATGCACGTTATACGAGAGCTTGGAATATTAGTAACAATAGCGAAAAATATGGTATTACACCATACGATGATTACAAGCAAATGTTAGATGAACTTAAACCAGATCTTGCATTTATCATTTGTGAAAACTACCGCAAACCACAGGTTGTGCTTGAATGCGCTAAACGCGGAATAGATGTAAGCATTGAAAAACCGATGGCTGTAAGTTATAAGGATGCACTTGAAATTAAAAAAATTGTAAATAAATACAATATAGAAGCTATTGTTAACTGGCCTGTAATTTGGCGCCCATATCTTCACCATCAAATAGCAATTTTAGAAAGTGGAGTTGTTGGGAAACTATTAAAAGCTACATACAATAATGGACATACCGGTCCTTTGGGTAAGGGTGCGAAGCATAGAGGAGTTGCCGAAAAAGCTCAGGAAATGACCGATGAAGAAAGAGCATCTACTTGGTGGTATAAGCAAGAAACAGGCGGCGGTGCTTTTCTTGATATTGGTTGTTATGGCTGTTTCTTTAACGAGTGGGTTAGAGATAATGAAAAAGACCGACCAATTTCTGTGATTGCTTTTGCTGATAATTACAACACACCTTATATGAATTGTCCTGATAACATGGCAGGAATAATTGAATATAAAGATTCTTTTGGCATAGTTGAGGGAACTTGGACATTTCCACAGGCAGCTTTGCCTACAGGACCTGTTTATTATTGTACCGATGGTGTAATTTTTACCGACAGCAATCGTGAGGTTGTTGCAATGGATATTTACGGTGAAAAAATCAATTTGCCCGAATATGAGATTACACATCACATAGCAAATATCGTTGATCATTATGCATATTGCAAAAAGAATAATGTTCCTTTTATAAAGACAATTACGCTTGATTTTAACATAAAACTTATGTCACTTATTGATTCTGCTATGAAATCCGCAAAAACCGGTAAACGTGAAAAGGTAAAATGAGCAAATTAAAAGCGATTGTAACTGACATTGAACGTTCGAGTTTTGAAGATGGTCCTGGTCTTCGAACAGTAGTGTTTTTTAAAGGCTGTCCTTTAAATTGCAAATGGTGTCATAATCCCGAATGCATTTCACCAATGCCTCAATTAATGAATTACCCTGATAAATGCATAGGTTGTGGTATGTGTGATAAAGGCTGTTATGCTGGCGCAAAAGTAATATGTGGCAAGGAAATGTCAGTTGATGAAATTTTTGAACAAATATTACTTGATAAAGATTATTATGGCGCTGATGGTGGGGTAACGTTTTCAGGTGGTGAACCGATGGTTCACAGTATGATGTTAAAAAAACTGATAAAGAAATGCCAAACTGCTGGTATTAATACAGCAATTGAAACATCTCTTTGTGTTTTTGACATTGAAATATTTTCAGAACTCGATTTTATTATGGCTGATTTTAAAGTTTTTGATAATCAAAAGCATATAAAGTATGTAGGCATTGATAATGAAATCATAAAAGAAAACTTTAAAAGATTGGATATGATTGGAACTCCTTTTTTGGTAAGAACTCCGATTATCACAGGAGTTAACGACAATGTTGAGGAAATTTTAAATATCCGGAATTTTATAAGTCAATTCAAAAATATAAAGGGTTATGAACTTTTACCTTATCATCCGTTAGGTACAACTAAACAAAAGGCGTTAGGTCTTGAGGTTGTTGAATTCGAAATACCGACAAAAAGTAAAATGGAGGTGCTAAAAGAGTATGCTAAGCTATAATGAACGTATTGCTTTAATGAGACAGAAAAAAGTTGAGGATACATTAAAGAAAAGAGAGCAAAATGGATATACAGACCTTGATGATTTTGGCACTGTTCCGTTACCAGAGGGTTATATAGTAGAACCCTGGTACAATAGCGATAACGGCAGTTTTTACGGCCTTGATGGTATGAGTGAAAACTTTTGTCGTGTTATGGATGCACATCCTCCATATGTTGATCCTGTTGAAATGCTTTGTGGTAGATGGCGCGATATGCTTGTTAATTATCGTGGTGACCTACACTATATGCCGAATTGGCGTAAAAAACAATTAAAAGCAAATGATCTTTCAGGTGTTACAAATCAATGGAGCAAGCGTTGGGATGAAAAACGTTTTCCATATGATGAACTAAAACCTCTGCAAAAAAAATACAATATTCAAACGGGTATTGACGGTGATGCTCATTTAGCATGTGATTATACAATTGGTTTAGAACTTGGTTTTGGTGGTTTGCTTAAAAAAATTGAGCATTACAGAACTATTAATCCCGATAAAAAAGCATTTTATGACGCAGAACAGAAATGTGTTGAGGCAATAATTCGTTTCATTGACCGTCATACCGAAGAAATCAAAAGACTTATTGAAATAGAAACACGTCCTGAAATCAGAGAAAATCTTGAACAAATGCTTGAGACTAATCTTGCTGTTCGTACAGATGCACCCAAAACGTTTAGACAAGCGTGTCAATGGGTTTCATATTTCAATTGTGCATCTCGTGTTTATACTCGAGACGGTGCAGGATTTCAGCTTGATACGATTCTTTTACCGTATTATGAAAATGACATAAATAATGGCGTTTTAGATGATGAAACTGCTAAATTTTTAATTGCAAATCTCTTACTTATTGATCCGCATTATTATCAGCTTTCTGGCGTTGATGAAAATGATAAAGATTTAACCAATCATCTTTCTTATCTTATATTAGATGCGGCAGATATGATAAATATTTCAGCAAATCTTACTGTTCGTGTTCACGAAAATTGTGATAAGGAATTTCTTAAAAAGTCAGTTTTTTATTTGCTAAAAAACAAGAATGCTTGGCCACGTTTTTGCTGTGATAGAACTCTTTCGGAAGGCTATATGAAAAACGAAGGTGTTACTAAAGCAATAGCAAGAAGCCGTATTGCAGTTGGTTGTAATTGGATGTGTGTTCCTGGAATTGAGTTTCCGATGAACGACACTGTTAAAATAAATATTGCAAAAGTTTTGGAAAATGCTTTTTGTGATATGAAATTTTTAAACGAAAAATCTACTGATAAACTATTTGAACTTTATAATTTACATTTAAAAGAGGCCGTATCAGTTACTGCAAAAGGTATCAATCTTCATATAGATCATCAAGCAGAGGTAACACCTGAGTTGATTATGAATCTTATGATGAAAAACACTATTGAAAAAGGTCTTGATATTTCACAGTGTGCCGAACTTTATACCGTTGGTATTGATGGTGCAGGTCTTGCTGTAGTTGCCGACTCTTTTGGTGCGATGGAATATCGAATTGAAAAAGAAAAGGTAATTTCTTGGGATGAACTTTATGAAAATCTTGAAAATAATTTTGAAGGTGTTACAGGCGAGCGAGTACGATTAATGCTTAACAGTAGTCCTAAATATTGTCAGGGTGGTACTGTATCTGATGAATGGGCAAAGAAACTTACTAAAAGTTGGGTGAGCGCATTACGTTCGCAGGAAATGCCTGATGGTAGACAGTTAGTTCCAGGATGGTTTTCATGGGCACGTACCATTGAATATGGTTCTGCGGTTGGTGCTACGCCAAACGGAAGACGTTCTGGCGAACCTATTTCACATGGTGCAAATCCTAATCCGCATTTTAGAACAGATGGGGCGGCGACTGGTCAATCAAATGGTATTGCTTCTGTTCAATGTGGGTATGGTAATACAGCTCCTTTACAAATTGAGTTTGATCCGAAATTATCTGCTGATGATGATGGAGTAGAAAAAATTACAAATTTTATTCTTTCACATTTTAGGCAGGGTGGTACATTAATTAATATCAATATACTAGATACGGATAAGATTTTGAAGGCACATAAAAATCCGGATTTGTATCCCGACTTAGTTGTTCGTGTGACTGGATTTACCGCATATTTTGCTTCACTATCTCCTGAATTTAGAGAACTTGTTGTTGATAGATTTTTACAAGGTATATGATTTAATTTGGAAAATCAACATACTTTGTGATAATAATCTTGCTGTTGAAAGGAATGTTTATTATTAACAAAAATATAAAAATTTATGGTTTTGCTGATGAATCAAGTTCTATGATCGATGAACAAATTAATGCTATGCAGCGAAATGGTCTTGCAGGACTTGAAATTAGAAATATAGATGGAACTTGGATTAGAAACGCTGAGGTTAATAAGATCCGCGAAGTAAAAGTAAAAATGGATAATGCGGGTCTTGAAACTTGGTCTATAGGCTCATCTATAGGTAAAATCGATATTGAAACAGGCGATTTTCCAGCACATCTTGAAAACCTTAAAAAGATGATTGAGTTCGCTCACATTCTTGAGGCTAAAAATCTCCGTGCATTCTCGTTCTTTATTCCAAAAGGTAAAGACCCCGCTGATTACAAGAATGAAGTTATGGACAGACTAGGTAAAATGCTTGACGTTATCCGTGGTAGTGGTGTTACATTCTGTCATGAAAACGAAAAAGGTATTTATGGTGACATCGCTTCTCGTTGCCTTGAAATTCTAAATACATTCCCTGAAATTGAGGGCGTGTTTGACACTGCTAACTTTGTTCAGTGCGGCCAAGACACTGCAGAGGCTTGGAATATGTTAAAGCATCGCATCAAGTATGTTCACGTCAAAGACGCAAGAATGTCTGACGGTGTTGTAGTGCCTCCGGGTCGTGGCGACGGTAACTATAGTCTTATCATCCCCGAATATTTGGCAATGGGCGGAACAGTGTTTACAATGGAACCCCACCTTACCGAGTTTGTAGGTCTTCAAGGACTTGAACGCGAGGAGGAGGAAAGTGCTGTTGGTGAAATCAAATTTAATAGTAATGAAGAAGCGTTTGATTATGCATGTAAAACATTCAATATTCTTTTGGAGGAATGTTTATGAAAGTAAGCATATGTATTGATATGATGTTCGCTGATACATTGTTTATGGATAAATTCGATGCTGTAAAAAAATGCGGCTTCAACACGGTTGAATTTTGGAAGTGGACTAACAAAGATATAGATGCTGTTGTTGATGTTTTGAAAAAAAACGAAATGAGTCTTTCAATTTTTAATATTGATAGTTGTGATGAAAAACTTTCATATGATTTATCTCGCGGTATCTTAAATGATGGAAGAGTTGATGATTTTTTAATCGCATTAAATGAAAGTATCCCTATTTACAAAAAATTAGAAGCTTCTGCTATGATTGTTCTTATAGGTGAAAACGCTCCATATAACAAAGAAAATGTTAAAAAGTGTCTCACTGCGGCAATTAAAACTTTAGAAAAAAATGATATAACACTTATCGTGGAGCCACTTAATAACATTGATAGGGTTGGGTATAGTATGCCTTATGCAACGCCGATTCTTGAACTTTTGCGTGAAATTGATAACCCACATATTAAAATGCTTTACGATATCTATCATCAGAATATGATGGGTGATTTTGATATAAATGAAATTCGTGAAAACATCAAGTATATTGGTCACTTTCATGTAGCCGATGCTCCAGGACGACATCAGGTGGGCACTGGTAATATTGATTATGAGACAATTATAAGTGAAATATTAAAACTTGATTATTCGGGTTTTATTGGTCTTGAATATCGGCCTACAATACCAGATGATCAAACATTGAATTTCTTTAAAAGGTTTAATTAGATAAATAGTATATTTATTTTAAATAAGTTTTTAAGTTAGAATGTTGTTTTGACCTTTGTTATAATTAGTTACATTCTACTTTAAATAAATTTAAAAACATTGCCGTATAAATTTATGGCAGAATGGAGATTGTTATGAAAACAAAAAAACTATTTAGTGTTGTTCTGGCGGTAATTCTTATAGTTGGTTGTGTCGGCATCACAGCAACAGCCGAAAGTGGAACAGTAACAGTATCACTGTTGGGCGAAAAACAGGCAGTTGCAGGTGAAGAATACGAGGTAATACTCAATGTTGAAGAAACAAGTGCAGATCTTGTAGGTGGTATTTCTTGTGATGTTGAGTATGACAAAGATAAATTTGAACTTAATAGAGTGGAAATAAGTCAAGAATTTGCTAATGCAAATCATCTTGAAAATGGCAGAGATTCTATAAACACAACCACAACAGGCGTTGCAAAGGTTATTCTTTTAGATGTAAATAATGATTCTGCAAATACTGACTGGATAACTTTAGTGTTCACTGTTAAAGCAGAGCAGGAAACATCGGCAGAATTTAAACTTGAAAATGTAAAGGTTTCTGATTCTACTGGTACACAATTATTAACAAACAATCTTACAGTTGAAGTTACCAATATAATTTACGATCATATAATAGATGTCAATGGTGCATCAATCAGAAAAGATGGCGTAGGTAATATTCGTTTTGAAGCCGAGATTCTCAGCGGTAGTGTTGATATGTCCGAAATTATCGAGGTTGGTTTCTTAATGGTTCCAGCAGCGTGCTTGAAAGGTGACTTATATAATGGTGATTTAACCTTTACCGATAGTGGTAAATATACAACTGCTGATGGTAGAACAGTTACTATAGCTACGAATTCTAAAGAAGGTTCTAGAATACTTGATAATAAATTTTACTGCTATCTTACTAATACAACAAGTTTTAAGTTAAATACTACATTTGCTGCAAGAGCTTATATAAAAATTGATGATGGAACTGAAGAAGGTTTGATTATTTATAGCGATAATCAGACATATATCGAAGGTAGCAAAACATATGAAAAAAACATTAAAGGCGGCACAAGTTCTAAGAGCTGTATCGAAACAGCAAAGGCTATAATTGAACTATATGATGTTACCGACCTTAAATCTTACTTAACTGCTGATACAGCAACATGGACAGCAAATTATACTGACATAGTTGAAAAACTTGCAGAAGTTGAAGATTCTTTTAACTAAGAATATAAAATGGCATTTAGGAGGTAACTGTTATGTTTCAAAAAGCAGAAATTGAAATTAACAAAATAGATTTAGTTGATATCATTGTAACAAGTGATATTCCCATTGATGGACCACCAGATTGGGAAGACTGGGAAGAGCAGACAGGTGAATAAAATGAAAACAAAAATAATTAGTTTATTTATTTGCCTTCTTTTGATCGTTTTATGTCTTGTTGGTTGTAAGGATAGTGAGGAAAATAGTTCAGATGTTTCATCAAATACCTCAACCACATCAAGTGTTCCGTTTGTTATAGTTGATGATGAAGATGAGTATGAGGATACACAGTCTGAGATAGATGAAATAATAAACGATTGGGAAAACAATAATCCCACTATTAACATTGAAGTTGACACCGATGATAAAGATGATAATTCATCTACAAAAGGTTCCGATGCTACAACATCTGAAGACCAAGATAACAATTCTTCAAATGGTAGCTCAGATTCATCAACTTCGCAAGAATCAAGTGACGATAGTTCTACCGATAACAGTTCAGAGAGTTCTTCCAATACCGATAGTAGTGATACTGGATCAGAAGATGACGGCTATTTTGATGTAGCGGTATAAATAAATCATTTTGTTTAGAGGGCACAACTCTAATAAGTCATAAAACCTTTCTTTCTAGGGTTGTGCCTTTCTATATAATATTGTTATAGGGGGCACGGCTTTAATGGCCTCATTCTCCTTTTATAGTCGTGCCCTTTAATAATCGTTTGAAGGGGCATGACCTTAATGGTTTCTCAATCATCCTTTTAGGGTCATGCCTTTTTCATAAAAATCATGTTTGAATAGGTGTGGTGCTAATTTAGACTAACATCCTTTCTTAGTGCCGCACCTTATTCATATAAATTAAATATGCTTTTTTTATAATAAATTCGTTTAGAGAGGTGCAACCGTAACGGCTTCTTAACCATCCTTTTACGGTTACACCTTTTCTATAAATTGTTTTAAAGAGGCATAACTCTAATGGTTGCTCATACTCCTTTTTTAGAGTTGTGCCTTCTTTAAAAATTATTATAGTTTGAAAGGGCATAGTCTTACACCTCTATTTGTTAGAAGTTTCTATATATAAGCATTCATATGCAAATGAATATTTCTGACACTCATATTATTCCAATCAAAGGCTATGCTCTTTTAAATTAAAAGGGGACAAATAATACATGGTTAATAAAATGTTCCAGGAATTCATTAATAATATGAATGTTGCTATAGACAACACCTTTGGTATTATAGACAAAGAAAACAATATTATTGCTTGCAATAATTTAGAACTCATAGGTAAAAAAATAAATGATGATGAATTCTTGTCATATGATGCCATTTTGAAAGAAAAATACACATTTAAATCTGTTGCCTCCTCTGAAAATATTAACTACACTATTTTTGTGGATGGCAACGATGTTTTGTCCGATAATTATGCATCAATTATTGCCGTTGTATTTGCTAATATTAAGAATTATTATGATGAAAAATATAACCGTACCCGTTTTGTAAAAGATTTAATTCTTGATAATATATTGCCCGGAGATATTTATATTAAAGCACGCGAGCTTTGCTTTGATAATTGTGCAACACGAACTGTGATTGTAGTGCGAACGAGAGAAATATATGATATGTCACTTGATGTAGCGCTGCAAAATATTTTTCCCGATAGGCACAAAGATTTTATAATAAACATAAACGAAAAAGAAGCGGCTATTGTTAAAGAAATTAGTGATGATATTTGTCAGGATGATGTTATAAATCTTGCGGAATCAATTTTGGCAACTCTTTTTGAAGAATATAATATATCTGCCACTATTGGAATTGGTAGCGCTGTTAATAATATTAAAAGTCTCTCACGTTCGTTTAAGGAAGCTCAAATGTCGTTAGAAGTGGGCAAAGTATTTGAAAATGAAAAAAGAATACTTTCGTATGATAATCTTGGAGTTGCAAGACTTGTATATCAATTACCAACAACTTTGTGTGATGTGTATTTGAGTGAAATTTTAAAACACGGCACCATTGATATGCTCGACGAAGAAACCTTGTTTACAATACAAAAGTTTTTTGAAAATAATCTTAATGTTTCAGAAGCTTCAAGACAATTATACATTCACAGAAACACGTTATTGTACCGGATTGAAAAGGTAAAAAAAGTTACAGGTCTTGATCTTAAAACATTTGATCATGCGGCAGCTTTTAAAATTGCGTTAATGGTAAATAAGTATCTTAAGAGTAATCCGAAGAAATATTAGATTTAATATTAGTGTATTATATAATAACTTTGAATAGTGGCAGCAAAACTTAGTAAAATCGGCACAGTTTTGCCGATGACAAGGGAATGTAAATATGCTATAATTGTATCGTCCAATAGTGCGCTCGGGTGAAAATAATATAGCAGAACAAGAAATAGTATTAGTAAAAATGCCTGTGAAAACAACTATGTTTTTGCGGGCATTTTTGTGTTCGAAATCCGTAGTTGTTTAAACTATCAAAACATCCGCATAAATAAAGGCTTTTTGCCAGACTGAAAAGAGATTTTTGCGTTAAAGAGAGCAGTCATATTATCGTAAAATCGCAAAATTCACAGTGTTAGCTTGTCTTGAATTATTACACCAATAACTGCTTTTGAAATCTTCGTATTTGATTTTGCGATAACACCATTTCGCTCGGTATTGAAACACTGTAATTCTAAAATACCAAATTTGTTATCAATTCGCTCACCGCAGTCATGGGTGGCAGTCATATAAGTTCTTTGAAGTGCTTAGGTATTACGATAGAAAGCGCATAGGAATGCTATTTTCATCGCAACATTCGACTTGTTTTGGCTATGCCTATTTTGTGCCTATATTTTGCCTATAAAAAGCCGACTTTTTGCCGATGACAAGTGAACGTAAATGTGTTATACTGTTAGCGTGAAGAATTAGACTTTAATCAAAAACAAACTAAACAGGTCTTATGAATCTGCCGATTCATAGGGCCTGTTTTTATGTTTAAAAGGCAAATAAACTGCTAAGAATAAAGAAAGGAGGCGAAGGGACTGATGGAGTACAAGTGTATTGCCAATACCCAGTATATCATTACACGAGTTTTTGAATCGAATAAGACAGCTTCGGATCTTATTGAAGAACGCGTTAAGACAAATTATTCCAGCTCATTATCGTTGACCGATGGTGACAAGATGATGTATAATGATAACAGTGGTTCGATTCAGTCGAAGGAGGTAATATGAGAATCGAACAGAAGAAACTTTGTTTTGCCTATCTCCGACTTTCAAAAGAGGAAGCGCAAAAGGGTGAATCTTCGAGTATCAGCAACCAAAGAATGATCGTTGAGAATTACTGTAAACAAAACGGCATTACACTTGTCCGTGAGTTTGTAGACGATGGTTATTCCGGTGGCAACTTTAACAGACCGGGATTTCAGCATATGATGCGCGAACTCGATAAAGGTCTTGCAAACACAGTCATTACCAAAGACTTATCCCGTCTTGGTCGTGATATGAGGGAGTCGAGCTACTATGCTGAGCAGTTTTTTCCGGAGCACAGTATACGCTATATCGCTATAGCCGATAATTTTGATAGCGAAAACGAAAATGTTATGGCACCTTTCCAGTTTGCTATGAACGAAGTATATCTGCGTGACGGTTCGCGAAAGGTTAAGGACGTGCTTCGAACAAAGCGACAAGAGGGCCTTTACTGCGCTTGTCCGCCGTATGGTTATAAGAAGGCCGAGCGCAACAAAAACCAATTGGTGCCCGATGAGATGACTGCGCCAATCGTGAAGCGTATTTTTGTGGCTGCTGCCAACGGAGATTCTTCAAGGAAAATAGCACAGGATCTAAACAATGACGGTGTTATTCCGCCTCTCAAATATCGTGTGCTATACAGAGATGAATTCAGTGAAGAGGGTGCCGCCAGAGCATCTGATCTATGGAATTATACAACGGTCAAGCGTATACTCAAAAATCGCGTGTATTTAGGTCATACGGTCTTAGGAAAGAGTAAGAAGGTAAGTGTTAAATCTAAGAAAAAGATTGCCATCCCCCAAGAAAACTGGGCCGTGACGGAAAACACTCACGAAGCCTTGGTTTGCGAAGATACCTTCAATCGAGCTCACGATAATATGGGTAAAGGTACTCGTAATTTTCAGCAGTACGATCACGTGCGAAAGAGCATCTTTTCAGGCGTTGCATACTGTGAACTTTGCGGACATGCTTTGTGCTCCTGCGGAACGGTTTACAAAGGTGAACGCGAAAAGTATTGGTATCTTTCTTGCATTAACAAAAGACAGGATATCAATGAGCCCTGCACGGGTACGCGAATTCGCTATGCTGACCTTATAGCCCTTATTCGAGATGACTTAAATTCCTTGATTTCATTGACCGATAAGCAAATTGAGCGTATCGTTGCGAAGGTTATGAAGGAGGAAAATTCCGAAAAGGCAATACAGGCCAGAAAACAGCGTACCGAGAAGCTGCAAGGTAGACTTGCTGTGATTGATAAGATCATACCAAAGCTTTATGTAGATAACGCTGAAGGTAAGCTGGATGATGACAGACTGAGTTCTATGGTCGATGATTTGCAAAGGGAATCCATTCAAATCAGGAAGGAACTCTTGGAGCTTAGCGACGATGCTGTGCAGACGAGTAAAAGCGATAACTACAAACAGTTTTTTGAACTGACAAAAAAATATACCCATATCGATACGCTTGACAGAGAAACTCTGCTTACCTTTATTGACAGAATCGAGGTAGGACCGAAGATTCTGCCCGAAGGAAAAGTCAAGGCAAGTCATAGAAACTCCGAGTTTCAGCAATCGATACGGATATATTACAAGTTTGTAGGCGAGATGCAAGAAATCACGGAAAAACAATGAAATATGTACTAAAAAACAACCGTTTTAAGATGGGAGAGGAACACCAAGGTCGTTAGCAGCTTCCATCTTAAAACGATTGAGTGCTTCTTTTGCCTCTGGTACTACGTTTTTAGCCATTGTGTTTCACTCCTTACATACACAAATTTTGTTTGCGTTTGCAATATTATGTTATGAAAAAATCAAAACTTTATTTAAGGTAATTTTTGTGACTAATGTAAATTTTTTCTTAAAAAATTATATATACGATGCGGAGTAATGTTTTGGGGTATTTATTCACAGCGTATATAATAAAATTAATGGTACGGATATGGTAACATATTAACAGTATAAAAAATCACTTGCTGCAAATACATAGCAAGTGATTTTTTGTTTAATAATTGATTTGTTTATTATTTGTTCTTCCTAAAATATAATCAGTAGAAACATTGTAAAAGTCTGCAAGTTTAATTAAATGTTCAAGTGGAATGTTTTGAAAACCCCGTTCATACCGCGAATATACCGTTTGTTTAATTCCTAAAATTTCGGCAACATCAAGCTGACGCATATCGCAGTCTTCGCGTAAGTCTCTTAATCTTTGTAATATCAATGACCTCACCCTTTTTAGTATCTATCGGTACTATTGACATTATCACAAACTGTGCTATAATATGTCTTAGTAGTACTTATAAGTACTAAATATGAAAATTAGATGATTCATTTTTTAGCGTGTTTTTATATGTATTAAAAATATTTTTTAACATGTATTGTGCTCAACAAGCAACATTTCCTGTTGAATTTTATAAAAGGGAATATGTATAGAAATTACATCCGAACACAAGGGTAAAACATTAAAGAAGTCGCCCAAAAGTACAATTATATTGAGCGTATAATAAGGGAAATTTAAAAAATTCAAAATAATAAACGCAAAAAGCGTTATTATAAATTTTTATTAAAAGAGGTAAAAATTATGGGATTTGGTGATTTATTAAAAAAAGCAAAAGAAAAGGCGACAGAGATTCAAAATGTGGCGAGTAATTTATCTAATGAATTAAATGATAAATTAGACAAAGCCCGTGAGGAAATGAAGGAACGCGCTAAAGAGCAGGCTCAACAAGCTGCTGAAGAAGAAAAAAATAAAATGCAATCGTTTATCGATACTCCTACGTGTGAACATGGTAATTGTGCAAAGTGCGCAGGTAGATTCTATTATGATTGTGATATAAATGTTAAGTGCGATAAAAAGCTGCAAAATATGAGGCAAATTGATCAACCACTTTTCGATGATATGATGCCGATTTTAAAGTTGTATTCATTAGGTGAAGCGGAACTTAACAGTAATTACAAGTTTGAAGCAATACATCGTTTTTTAGAGAAATATATGCCGAACTTTTTGCCAGCTGAAAGAGCAATGCGAGGATCCATAGTCTACAATGGCATCAGTCGAAAGAATTACTTTTTAATGTTTTGTATGTCTTTGGGTGATATTGAATTAGGCGAAGATGCAGATAAAAAAGTTGAATTTTTGGCAGAGTTTTTAAAAACTAAGATAGACGCAAATGGTATAAGAGAAAGTTGTAAATTGCAAACACCACAAAGCAAAGACGAAGCAATGGGTGATTGGTATAAAAATCAATCTTTATACGACAGAAACTTTAAGGATTTCGAATATACGGTAAAAGTTTTTGAAAATAGCACAGATGGTACTAACCTTTTAGATTTTGGTTCATTTTCCATGTTTTCAATAAATGACTTATATGATGATGTTGGAAATATAAAATCTGCTGGTATAGGCGGTCCACAAGTAGGTGAAACGGGTGATACCATTTGGAACGCAATTGAAGGCTGGTATAATAAATAATAGGGAGATATTATAAATGGAACTCTTAAAAAATGGAAGAGAATGGTTTTTGTCGCCTGAAGGTACAAAAGCGTATAACGAACTTAACAAATTGGGTGAAAAGATAGTTTTTGTATATTCATATTTAAAAATTATAGCTAATAAGAATATGGATACTCAAAATTGTTTATTTAAAATAGCATTTTTTTTAGTAGATGGTTTGAGCTCTTCGAATGTTTCATATAAAAATTATCCTGATTTGTTGTCTGCAGACAAAAATCCGTTTATAGCATATTTACAAAATTCGAAAAAATGCTATTCGAATAAAAAAATGTACATAATACTTAGTTCCATTTTGCAAGGCTATGCAGATGCTTTTAAAACAACAGAATGGATATATAACGATGATTATTTCGTTTCTAATAAGTACAAAGAAAAATTAAAAGAAAAAAATCTGTCATTATTACCAGATGATTCAGATGAGTTCATAGACATTGATGATTATAAAAATGATAATAACGTTGGTGAAGCGCAGCTGCAACTTGTTTGGCTATTTAATTGATGTGGGGTGAATAAAGTGATTGAACTTTCAAAAACAGAACTTATTCAAAAATTAGAAAATTTGCAAACATTACTTGATGAAATTAAAAGCGCAGAAAGATATCTTCAAAATGATTGTGAAAAAGAATTTATAAAAAAGGTGCAACCACTAAAGTTGGATTTAGGTAATTTGCAGGGTAAACCAGCTGTATTTGACTCTTTGCCAAGTTTTATCGAATATGAAGAACCTAATACAGAATTAAAAGAAAATTATAAAAAACAAAAGAAACTTTTTTCAAAAGCCTTGGCAGTTACTTTAGCGCTAATAGTTTTATTCTTTATATTTAATAAGGCTTTGTTCAACTCTCTTGCTGTCATTGGTATATTCGCTACTATTATTCTAGGTCTTATTTATTCTAATGCAAAAAAATCGTATTATGCTAAAAAAACAGAATATGAAGAAAATATAAAACAACAAAATAAGTGTTTAAAAGAATTTTATGACTGCATGGAGATATATGATGTGCAAAAGAAATCAGGGGTTGATTTTGCAAAAGAATATGCTGAAAAATATAAAAAGGTATTTTTGGAATATAGTAAATTATTAGAAGAATATAATAAAATTCGTGAACAGTATATTGAATCAATAGAAAAGAAAAAAATCGAATTGTTACAATATAATTTCGTATCAAATGAACATTACAACTTATTGTACAATATTATTCACTTGTTAAATACAAATAGAGCAGATGATTACAAAGAAGCTCTTAACCTTGCTATTAATGAAGAACGTGAAATTTGGGAGAATGCAAGAAAAAAAGCTAACGAACAAATGGCACTAAAAAGGCAAGCTGAGGCAGAGGAAAATCGTTTGCGTGAAGAGCAACGCCGAGAAAAAGAAAAAGAAGTTCAGCAACGTTTGCGTGAAAGGGAGGAAAGCGCAAAGAGACATGAGGCGGAAATAAAAGCTAAGGCTGAAGCAAGAAGGCAAGCATCTGCGGCACATAGCAGATGTTGGGGATGCATAAATTACATTAAATGTACTAGTGAAGCAAAAAAGAATGGCTTAACTTGTGGAGCATTTATACCTAAAAGGTAAAAAAGAACATTTTTTATAAAAAAACCAACAGCACCCGCTAATTTTAGCGGGTGCTGTTATTAATTAAAAAATTGTCAATAAAGTCAATCTATTGCATAAGTTATCAAGTGTGATACACGCATTGATAACTATATATTTATTACAGCTTTTCAAGCATTTCGTTAATCGACTCATCATTACTGAAATCAATATTACACGGTTTTTTGTGTAGTGACCAATGTTCAGTTAGTGATAATGTTTCGTTAGGGGATACTTGTTTTAATGGACTTAATGATTCAATTTCTAAAAAGCTATCGCAGGTATATGTTTCAAAACTGCAGTTATTATCTGGGTAGTTTTCAGTCTTATGGTTTGTTTCATAAGATTTGCGGAATATGTCATCACCAAGACAATAGTAAACTTCTGCATCATTAAGGTCAAAACCAAGTTTTAGTGGATAGGGAATATCTGTGCTTTGGGTAAGGGTCACATATTGTTTGCCAAAACGCAAGCGGCTGTCTGAAAGATCAGTGTATGGCCAAACTGATATATTGCGGTTAGCAAGAAGACCAGTGTCGTTGTCATTCATAGGAATAATTAATGTTCCATTTGTTGCTGATACGGTAAGTCCCCAAACTGAAAATTCTTTTGTAGTGTTAGCGATGTTTGTAACACGCATAGTAACATACATATTAGTATCATCGGGATCCATTTTAATTTCAAGTCTTTTTTGCACACCGTTTTCAACTTCGGCATTAGGTGTAAAAATAGCGCCCCACGCGGTTATTTCATATTTTACCTCATCACCATCTGGATAGTAGGTTTGAGGATATGACTCAGGAGAGAGCCAAATGCGATGTCCACCTAAATTTTCCCATTTTTTATCCTTGCCAAAAAAATCTTGGAATTGATTATCATCTTTTGGTGGAAAAGCGTTGCGATTATCACACATAATGTTGTTGCCGCCAATATATCCATAATAAATAATTCGTGGTCCTATATCAATTGTAACACAAGTTTCGATAACGCCGTTTGAAAGGCTTAGAACTTTTCCATAGTTTTTGTAATCTTTAATTTCGGTTTTTATCATATTAATTCTTCCTTTTTAAGTAGTTTCATACGTTGCTCTGTTCCACATTCAAGCGGAGTACCGAGGCATAGACTGTACACATCAGTAGCGCGACATTCAGTTTCAAAAATCTTTTGCGCATCGCTGTCGAGCGATTTGATTTGTGCAGCACGTGTGATTACAGGGATTATGCCTTGTGGTTTTTTAAGGTGTGATAGACCTTGTTCGCTAAAACCTAATACGCGAACATAAGGTGGGGTGGTCATAAAAAATTGATTGTCAAAATCCAAAAATGCAGATAGTACCAATCGCCTTATACGAGCCAATGTGTAACGTTTCGTTTTAATAGAATTATAAAGTTCTTCAAGAGTAGTAGCGACTCTAATTGAAAAATATATTTTATTTTCAAGTCCTTCGCTTATATCAGGCAAGGATTTAAGTTGTTCAGGTGTTTTGGTGCGAAGAGAACATAAAATTGCATTTTCAAGACGTTTTATATCTGCAATATTTTCTGGGTTTATGATGCCTCTAACCTCGCGTGGCATAAATCGCTCGGTATAACCGATGTTGCCGTTTAAGAGTTCGTTTCGAATAAAAGATGATGAAACAAAACCATCGTTTATTTCACAAGAATCGTGTGAAGCACCAACGCGTTTTATAGTGTGAAATTCGATAGGTAAATTGAGCTTTTTGGCTGCGAGTATATATTCGATGCCAAGATTATTGTTAGCGCCACGTAACAACTCAGAGTCAACACCCATTTCGGCAGCTACTTGTTCGCGTGCTACGGCAAATGTAATACCGGATTTTGCTTTTTTGGTAACTGATTCAAAAAAGCCATCACTTAAAAGCAATTCGGCAGCATGATTAAGCGCATCGATATCGCCGCATTCACTACCAAAAACGATTTTTTGACAGCCAAGGTTATATAATTGCCATACGCCGCAAAGTGCAAAATTTTGGGCGGTTGACATGCTCCAAAGTACAGGCATTTCACAAACTATATCAGCGCCGCTAAGAAGTGCAAATTTTGTGCGCTGCGATTTTGAGAGTATACTGACATCACCACGTTGAACAAAGTTTCCACTTATAGCGCAAACAACAGTGTCTCCAAGGGTATGAGCATGGTCTATTAGGCGCTTATGACCTGTGTGCAGAGGGTTAAACTCTGCTATAATACCGACAGCTGACAAAAAAATCACCTCTTTTTACAAAAACACTTGAAAATTGAGTATCAATAAAGTAAAATAACTAATATATGTTATGGCAATATTTTACCATATTAAATTTTATCTTTCAATATTTAATTTAAGGAGTAATTGGAATGAAAGTATTTGTTGTTAATGCAGGTAGTTCATCACTTAAGTATCAGCTTATTGATATGGACAACGAGCAAGTATTGGCAAAGGGTCTTTGCGAACGTATAGGCGTTACTGGCGCTATTACACACAAAGCAGCTGATGGTCGTGTTTATAAGGCGGAAACCGATATGCCAACACATAGTGAAGCATTTGAAGCGGTTGTTTACGCTATGACAAAGTCTGAGGCAAAGGTTATTGATTCTTTAGATGAAGTTAGCGCTATTGGTCATCGTGTGGTTCACGGTGCGGAAGAATTTAATAAGTCAGCACTTATTACTGATGAGATGATCGCAAAGGTTCGTGAGTGTAGTGTTATGGCTCCACTTCACAATCCTGCAAATATTTTGGGTATTGAAGCTTGTACCAAAACATTTGGTGACAAAATTCCACAGGTTGGCGTATTTGATACATCTTTCCATCAGACTATGCCTGCATCATCTTATATTTATGCATTGCCTTATGAGTATTATGAAAAATATCGCGTTCGCAAATATGGTTTCCATGGTACATCACATAGCTTTGTAAGTGATCGTGTAGCTGACATTGAAGGTAAGGATAAAAAGGATCTCAAGATTATTACATGCCACCTTGGTAACGGTTGCTCAATCACCGCTATTAAAGATGGTGTTTCTGTTGATACTTCAATGGGCTTTACACCACTTGATGGATTTATGATGGGTACTCGTTCTGGAACACTTGATCCTTCTGCTCTTACATACATCGCAGAAAAAGAAGGTCTTTCATTAGCAGATATAGACTCTATTTGCAATAAAAAGTCAGGTGTACTTGGCGTTTCAGGTGTATCTAACGATAACCGTGACGTAGCAGCAGCTGCTGAAGAAGGCAACGAGCGCGCTAAACTTGCTGTTGATATGCAACGTTATCAAATTCTTAAATTCGTAGGATCTTATATCGCTGCAATGAACGGTGTTGATGCTATCGTATTTACTGGTGGTATAGGCGAAAATGATGAAGATCTTCGCGAATATATTTGTGCAAACCTTGGTTATATCGGTGTTGAACTTGATGCAGAAGCTAATCGTGTTCATGGCGAGGAAATCAAGATTTCTACCGATAACAGTAAGGTTAATGTTTATATTATTCCTACAAACGAAGAACTAAAAATAGCAAGAGATACAAAGGCTATTGTAGAGGCATTATAATGAATACAACAGTTTTAAAAAACTGTATAGCAAATGGCGAATTCGATAGCGAGTTCGCCTTGCTTTATAGTGAGAATGAATTATCTAAAAAACGATATATAGATGCTGTGGATGAGTTTGAAAAACTTTATGGACAGCGTGATGATGTGCGTTTATTTTCGGCTCCAGGACGTACTGAAATTGGCGGTAACCATACCGACCATCAACATGGATTAGTTATTGCAGGTAGCGTAAATCTTGATGTTGTTGCTGTTGTGGCACGAAATGATGAAGGTATCGTTCGTATTAAGTCCAAAGGTTATAGAATGGATGAAATAGATACATCTGACTTAAGTATTAATGATGATGAAACTGGTCGTGCAGCATCACTTATTCGAGGTGTTCTTGCTGCATTTAAAAACAATGGTTTTAACATAGGCGGTTTTGATGCGTATACTACCTCAAACGTACTAAAAGGTTCGGGACTTTCATCATCTGCGGCTTTTGAAGTTCTTGTTTCTAATATCGTTAACGGACTTTATAACGAGGCAAAGGTTGATGCTGTATCCATAGCAAAATTTTCACAGTTTGCCGAGCGAGAATATTTTGGCAAACCTTGTGGACTTTTGGACCAAATGGCATCAAGCGTAGGTGGGTTTACTTATGCGGATTTTAACGATCCACAAAATCCCATAGTTCAAAAAATCAGTCTTGATTTGTCACAGTCAGGTCATACACTTTGTGTTGTAGATACTGGTGGAAATCATGCTAATCTAACAGGTGATTATGCAGATATTACACTAGAATGTAAAGCTGTAAGCGAATGCTTGGGAGTAGAGTTTTTACGAGATGCAGATGAGCAAAAGTTTTACGAAAACCTTGCTGAAATACGTGAGAAATGTGGAGATAGAGCAATACTTCGCGCAATGCACGTGTTTAATGAAAACAAGCGTGTATTGACTCAAAAAGCAGCACTTAAACGAGGAGATTTTAATACCTTTTTTGTTGCCGTTAAACGTTCGGGTGAATCATCTTACGATTTGCTTCAAAATGTTTATTCACCATCAAATCCAAAAGAACAGGCGATATCACTAGCTTTGGCTATTACAAAACAGTTTTTAAATGGTCGTGGTGCATATCGTGTTCACGGGGGCGGTTTTGCAGGTACAATCCAGTGCTATATTCCTAATAAATTGTTTGATGCATATAAAAATATGATAGAATCAGTTTTTGGTGCTGGTGCATGTGTTCCGCTGTTTGTAAGAAGTGTTGGCGGATATGAATTGACAGGTGATAAAAAATGAACGTAAAGGAAAGTGTTTGGTACGGGTTTAAAAGGCTGGATTTTGAATTTAATGGTCGTGAATGCATTCTTGTTTGTCCGAATACTGCTTGCGAAGATAAGAAATGGTTATATCGCACAGAGTATTTTGGCGCATTTGCCGACATGGAACTTGTGATGTTGAAAAATGGGTATTATCTAGCATATATGCAAAACACAACACGGATGTGTCCTGAAAGCGATACGGATATGCGCCCCCTCTTCTGCGATTTTTTATCAAATGAGTTTGGTCTTAACAAAAAATGCGTGTTAGTAGGTCTTTCATGCGGTGGTATGCAAGCAGTATATTTTGCGGCAAAATATCCACAGTATGTTGCGTGTGCGTACCTAGATGCGCCGGTTATGAATTATTTGAGTTGGCCATTTGCTTTAGGTGTCGGACAAAACGATTGTTCTAAAGAGTTTATTGAAAATATGGGTATGGATTTATCACAGATGTTGAATTTTAGAAATCATCCAATAGATCAAAAGGAAAAACTTTTGCAGTCGGAAGTACCGATATTGCTTGTAAGTGGTGATAGTGATACTGTTGTTCCTTTTTGCGAAAATGGTCAATTGCTTTATGACTACTTTAAGGAAAATAATGGTAACATAGAATTGATATTAAAGCCAGGTGGAGATCATCACCCACATGGTTTGCCCGACAATACGCCTGTTGTAGAATTTATTAAAAAATATTACTAATTAAAAAAGCTATGCTTAAAATTTAAGCATAGCTTTTAATTTTTATTAAAGTCCGGTTGCTTTTAGGTAGTCAGCATAAGCTTTTTCCCAAGCATCGTTTTCGTTTGGATTATAGGTTTTAATTTCGGTAGAATTTGAAACAACCTTACGAAGTTCGGCAAAGTCCTTGATTTCACCGAGTGCATTAAATGCTACACCAATGTTACCCATAACAGTAGCTTCAGTAGGTCCTGCAAGAACAGGAACATTACAAGCATCACTAGTCATTTGACAAAGAAGTCTATCCTTGATGCCACCACCTAAAATGTTGATGCTGTTGTATTTTTTATCGCCTATATTATTAAGCGCGTTAAAGGTGTATTTGTATTTCATTGCAAGGCTTTGGTAAATACAGCGCATAACCTCGCCGCGAGTTTGTGGTACATACTGACCAGTTTTTTGACAGTATTCTTTAACGCGGCGTGGTAGATTACCGGCTGGTTCAAACGCAGGATCATCAACATTGATGAAACATTTGAATGGCTCTGCTGCAAGTGCTTCTTTTTCAAGAACATCAAACCCAACCTCTTCACCTTCGCGGCGGAATTGGCGGCGAGATTCTTGGATAAGCCAAAGGCCCATAATGTTTTTAAGGAAACGAGTAGTATCTTCAAAACCACCTTCGTTTGTAAAGTCGGCTTTTGCAGCTTCTGCGGTAAGAATAGGTGTTTTGCTTTCAATGCCAAAGAGGCTCCAAGTACCACAACTTATGTAAACAAAGTCATCACGTTCACTTGGTGTAGCGGCAACAGCTGATGCTGTGTCATGAGAGGCAACTGCAATTACTGGTACCTTTTCACAGCCGAGTTCTTCGCAAATTTCATCAGATAGATAACCATAAATACTACCAGGTTTCGTGATAGGGGCAAAAATGTTTTTAGGAAGTCCTAATTGCTCAATGAGTTCAAAGTCCCAATCCTTTGTGTAAGGGTTAAGAAGATTAGATGTAGAAGCAATAGTCGCTTCTTCTTTCATTTCACCTGTAAGCATATATCCAAAAAGGTCAGGTATCATAAGCATTTTTTCAGCGCGTTCTAATACATCTGGTTCATTGAATTTAAAATACATCAATTGATAGATTGTGTTAAAATGTATAAATTGCAAACCTGCTTTGCTGTATAGGTCATCTTTTGAAATAATTTCAAAAACCTTTTCAGGAATTTTGTGAGTGCGACTATCGCGATAGTGATAAGGGTTTGCAAGTAAGCGGCCATTTTTATCTAGAAGACCAAAGTCAACACCCCAAGTATCAATGCTGATGGCATCAAAACCACCTTCGTTTACAGCTTTGGTAATACCTGATTTAATTTCAAAGAAAAGTCGAAGAATGTCCCAATACATACTACCGCGAACAACTACTGGGTCGTTAGAAAAGCGGTGAATTTCTTTCATTACAATTTTGCCATCTTCAAGGGTGGAAAGCATAGCGCGTCCACTTGAAGCGCCAAAGTCAAAAGCGAGAACTTTTTTCATAAAGAACCCTCCATTAAATTTATTTACCTAATAAATATACCAAATAAATTATAATTTGTCTACAACTTACTTGTAAAAATTTAAAGTTGAATATATAATATGTGTTATGAAGGATTTATGGACTTATTTAAAAGAATCAACAAAACCCATAGTGCTTTATGGAATGGGTAATGGCGCTGATAAAATAATATCGGTGCTTAATAGGTATGATATAAAAATTTCGGGTGTTTTTGCATCCGATGGTTTTGTGCGCGAAAAGATTTTTCACGGATTTAAAGTAACCGACTACAAAACCGCTAAACAAACATTTGGCGATATGATAGTATTGGTGTGTTTTGGCAGTTCATTGCCTGATGTAATAGCAAATATAAAGCGTATAGCCTCAGAGCAAGAACTATACGCACCCGATGTTCCTGTTTATGGTGATGTGCTGTTTAACTTGCAATATGTATTAGAAAATAAGGAAAATCTAGAATGGGTTTATAGCCATCTAGCAGATGAAATTTCAAAAAAAGTTTTCGAATGTGCTGTCATGTATAAGCTTACCGGAAAGATAGAATATCTTTTTGAGTGCGAAACACCTATAAATGAGATTTATGAAAATATATTAAAATTTAATGATAATGAAACATATTTCGATTTAGGTGCGTATCGCGGTGATACAGTAGAGGAATTTTTATCAGTAGTTGATAATTATAATAAAATAATTGCTGTGGAGCCTGATAAAAAAACATACAATAAACTATGCCTTGCTACTCAAAATGTTAGATGTATCGAAAATATAAATGCTTGTATAAGTGATATTGATGGCAAACAGCAGTTTGAAATGAATGGTTCTCGTGGTTCAACAATAGGTGATGGTGACTATATTATAACTTCGGTTACAATCGATGCATTAGCCAAAAAAGATATACCAACTTATATAAAAATGGATATTGAGGGAGCTGAAATTCCCGCCATAATAGGTGGAGCTAACACTATAAGTCATTATAAGCCTCAAATGCAAATTGCCGCATATCATCGCAGCGAGGATTTAATTTTGATACCACAAAAGGTTTTGGGTTTACAACCCGATTATAAAATTTATCTTCGCCATTTTCCATCTTTACCGTGTTGGGATATGTCATATTATTTTATATAGAAAAAGCGTGTATTATAAAACATAATACACGCTTTCTTTTTTAGTTGTATGGTTTTTGAATTTCAATACCATATGTTTTTGCTATATCGCAAACTGAATTATGACAGGTAAAAAGTATTCCTTGACCACTTTCACAGAAGTCTTTTAAAAACTTAATTGCTTGTTGTGTTCGGCCATCGTCATACTGTGATAGTGAATCATCAAGGAAAATAGGAAGTGATGATTCATCGCTGATTAGAGAAGCAATTGCAAGGCGTAGGCTTAAATATGCTTGGTGTGTTGTGCCAAGACTCAAATATTCAAGTTCACGTGTGCCGAAAACATCAGCTTTTTCAACCGAAAGGTCAAGAGTGTCAGTAACACTTACGCTTTTGTATTTACCATTTGTAAGGAGTGAAAAAATATCGTGAGTTGCTTTTTCAAGTTCGCTACCATAACCGCGGCGAAGTTCGTAAAAACTTTCTTCTAAAACTTGGATTGCCAAATCAGCAGCATCACAAAATGCTTTTTTGGAGTCGATTTTTTCTTGTAGCACTGAAATTTCTCGTTTTAATTCTTCAGGGTTTTCACTTGCTTTAAATGAAGTTTTAAGTTCGGTTGCGATGATAGTAAGTTCTTCTTTTAAAGCAGAAAGCTTTTCTGCCGTGATTTCGAACTCTTGTTTTACAGCATCAAAGTCAATGTCTTGTTCTACGTTTTCATTTTGAGTAGCATCAAGTTTTTGAGCGGCATCATCATAATCAATGTTACCTAGGAATTGGCTTGTGGTTCTAAGTTGTAATTTAAGTTCTTTTTGTTTACTTGTTTTTTCGTTTAGCTCTTTTAGCTTTTCTTTAGCTGAGTCTATATTATTTATATTGTCAAAACCTGATATTAGTGACAAAACTTCAGATTTTGCTGTTTCAAGATTGCTTTGCTCATTATGTAATGCATCATTTTTTTCTTGGAGATCAACAAGTCGCTGTTGCTTAATTGCGGCATCAGCTTGAAGAACAGAGGAGAGCATATTTATTTTAGCGTTTATATTGTTGATTTGCTCTTGTAATGAGTTTTTTTCAGTCTTGCTTTCAGCAAGAGAGTTGTTAGCGTTATTAAGCTCACTTTGGATAGCGTTTATAACAGCAGTATTTTTGGGTTTAATGATAAACGATAATGTTAGCAATACTGCCGCAAGACCAATAGAAACAGCAACGACAAGTGGGTCTACAAAAAACGCTGTGGTTCCACCACAAGCAGCTAAAATAATTGATAAAATTAAAAGTGGTGCATTAAATGCCGCTTTTTTGTTTTGAGCATCTAAAAGTTTGGTTTTTAATTGTTCTATTGATTGTGTTAAAGTATCTTGTTCTTTATCAAATTGTTCTTTTTTATTTGTAAGTGAATTGGATTGTTGTGTCAATTCATCGATTTGAGATTTAGCGCTTTCTGGCGAAGCAGAATTTTGAAGCGCGATAGTTTCATTGATTTGAGAAATATCCTTTTTGATTTGTTCACATCTTTCAAAAATCCGCTCGTATTTATTGATGCCAAATTCTATTTTTGTGGTAAAGTTTTCATTAATAACAGTACCATCTTTCATAGTTAGAGAAGCATTTAATTGATCAAGGCGATTTTTGGTATCCAAAAATTCAGCAAGTATTTCTCGATTTTTAAAATCTTGTTCGCGATCAACTGTTGCCTTGAGCTCAAGATACTTTTTGTAAAGCGCTTCATAATCCACACGTTTTTGCTGGGCTTTTTCATTTAAGACAGCTTTTGTTTTTGCATCAGAGTCTGCTTTTACTAGGCGTGATTCAAGTTCGGATAACAAACTGATATCTTCATTATAAGAACCACTTCTACCACTTTTTGAAATAAGCTTTGTGCGTGTGTCAAAAATATTTTTTGCTATTTTTTTGTATGATATATCTTCGCTACCTGTAATAGCGATATTTGACAACTTGCCGTTTATTTCACCTGCTGCGGCATCATCTTTTATAAAATCGCCGTTTCCTATAAAAAGGCTTCGTTCAAAAGCTGCGGCTGACATGCCAAAAAACTGCTGACCTACACTTTCGGCAGTGTCAATAGCTTTTCCACTATCAAGGTCGGTAAGTGTAATTCTATCGGTAGAATCGGATTTGCGAAATTCGCGTTCAAGGCAGAATTTTTTGCCATTGTGTTCAAAAAATATTCTACCTGCCATGGTGCTGCCATCCCAAGGGGTGTATTTTAGTCTTACGCTATCAGCAAGACTTTTGGTGTTTCGGCCAGTACCGAAAAACATAGCCTTGATAAAAGCGGCAACAGTGCTTTTGCCATCTTCATTATTTCCATATATTACATTAAGCCCACTGTTAAGGTCTAATGTAAAATCTTTTAATCCGCCAAAAGCGGAGATATAAATTTTATTAAGTTTCATCGTAATTTACCTCGCCGCTAAAAGCTTTAATGCCGATGTTTAGTGCCATTTTTAGTTCCTCTTTTTCTTGAGAGGGGGCATTTTGGATTCTTTGGAGCATATTTTTTACAAAAATTCCCTTAAGAGTATTTTCTTGTGATAAGGTTTCAAAATCAAGTTTGATTTCGGTTTTATCACGCAATTTTACGAAATAAAGAAGTTGATTTAGTCTAGCCGAAATTTCTGGTATGGATATAATAGTGCCATCCTCAATACTACCGGTAAGTATTATTTTATAAAGGTTTTCACTAAAGTTTTCGGGGTATTTAGATTTAATGAATTGAATTATGCAATCAGCGATTTCAGCAGAGTTTGAAAGTGAAGTTATATCTATGTTTTCAGCAATATGCATTCTTTGAGCAAGTGATACAAATTGAAGTTTGCAAGAAGTTTTTGAAACTTCACCTAAATAAACGCCTTTTTCACCCAATTCATCAAAACCCTGTCCTTCTGGACAACCACAATATGATAGATATGAGCATCCTATTTTTGCTATATCGGTACGCTTGTGTACGTGACCTAGAGCGATGTAGTCCATGCCGCTATTTTCGATAAATTCAGTGGTAATAGAGTTATAGTTAGAGTTGAGATCGGATTTTAGTTCACCATGAATACACATAAGATTGATAAAATTATCATCGGTATTAAGTGAAAAACGTTGTGAGCCTTGCATATAAACTTCTTTAAAGGATTTACCATAAACACGAGTGTTAATATCACTAAATTCGACAAAGCAATCTTTTGTGTCAAGCACATAAAGATTTTCTGGCAATGTATAATTTTTGAATGGTGAGTCGGCATTTAGTGGATCATGGTTTCCAGCGGCATAAACAATTCGAGTGCTTGGAATTGTCGAAAAGCTTTGAAAAACGCGGTCGGAAAACGATTTGTCAATATTGTTTGAATTAAACAAATCACCTGCAATAAGCAAAATGTCAACAGCGTTTGTTTTTGCAAGTTCAATAATTTTTTCAAATGTAATAAGTGTTTCAGCCTGACGGCTTGTAGAAAGTGTGCCAAGTGAACTTTCGGCAGCGCCTATATGCACATCAGCGCAATGTAAAATTTTAACTGAATTCATATAAAAAATCCTTTATAAATATTATGATTACATTATATCATAATTTTCGACATTTTAAAAGAGTAAAATGTTTAATACTTTTAAAATTTATTATCTTTTTATATAGGCTGGTATGCTTGTGCTGTTTAACAAAAATATAATAAATTTGTAGACATTTGTCATTTTGTGTGTTATACTCATTGCAGTACATAAGGGGACTAAGTTATGGGATTTTTTAAACAAAAAACAAATATTATATTTTTGTTTGTTATATTTCTGCTCGTAGCATCATTATCAGGTGTTTCGTATTTTGCTTATGAAAAATATACTGATTTTATTGAAATATCAGCCAATCTTTCTGACAACAGTACCGAGCTTGAAAAAGCGCAAGAAACAATTGATGAGTTAACAGCAAAAATCGCTGAATACGATTCAAAAGCTGTTCAAAACGAACAAGAAAAGGCTGAACTTAATTCACAGTTACAAGCAGCCTTAGAGCAAAAAGCAAAACTTGAACAAGAAAACAGTGATCTTAAAACTGAAATTGAACAACTAAAAGTTCAACGGCGTGAAGAATTACAAAAAGCAATCGCACTAAAAAATGTAGATCAGGCAGATACCGCCGAGGGTGGTATCTGCTATCTTACATTTGATGATGGTCCGTCAGATAACACACTTAAAATTTTAGATATATTGGATGCTTACGGTATAAAGGCGACTTTTTTTGTTATAGGCACAGCGAAAACAAATTATATGCCCGAGATAGTAAATCGTGGACATGCCATTGGTTTGCATTCAACAAACCATAAATACGATGTTATTTACAAAGACATAAATAGTTACCTTGCTGATGTTCAAGGCATTTCGGATATTGTTTATAACGCTACGGGTATACGAAGCAATATTATGCGTTTTCCTGGCGGTAGCAGTAATATGGTAAGCGCAAAATATTCTGAAGGTCTTATGACTGACCTTACCACAAGAATGGAAAGTTTGGGATATTCTTACTATGATTGGAATGTATCTTCTATGGATGCTTCCGCAGCTCAGGTTCCGGCCGAGACCATTGTAAGCAGCGTGTTAAATGGCGCTAAAGGTAAAAACAGCGTATGTGTGCTTATGCATGATACAGCGGCTAAAAACACTACGGTTGAGGCGCTTCCTGCAATTATTGAGGGGCTTGATGCTATGGGATTTCGCTTTGCACCCATTACAGCTGAGGTTTTTGGATTTCATCAAAAGGTTAATAACTAAAATAATTATTAAGGAGTATGTATTATGGAGTATTTAATAGCTTGTGACTTAGAGGGTATTCATGGAGTTGTGGGTGAACCAAACAAGGGGCTTTTAACCGAAATTTCTGATTATCGTGTTGCGACAGCAAATGCTGAAAAAGAAATTAACATTGTTGCAAAGGCCCTTTTCGACAGCGGTGCTACAAAGGTTGTTTTGTGGGATAATCATGGTGGCATGGTAAACGTGAATGTAGAAAATATTGATAGTCGAGTTGTTTATATAGATATAAACGATATCAAGGGTAAACCAAGATATGATTTTGTAAGAGAGCATAACTTTGCCGGTATAGTTTATCTTGGTTATCACGCTCGTGAAGGTACATTAAACGGTGTTTTGGCTCACACTTTTAGCTCGGTTGCAATTCAGTACATAAAGATCAATGGCAAGGCTGTTGGCGAACTTGAAATCGACAGTTATATTTGCGCAAAACATGGTATTCCTCCTATATTTTTTGCTAGTGATGACATTTGTGTTGCTCAGTTTAAAGAAACAGCGCCTAACATAACAAGTGTTATCACAAAATTTGCAAAAGGTAGAAATGCCGCAGACTTTGTTGATGAAGCTGAAGTATTGGAAAAACTGTATAATGGAGTGTGTGAAGCAGTTAAAAAAGACAATCCAATTATACCGATAGACACTCCAATAGAAGTAGAAATAAGATACACCAGAATGGAACGTGCCGCAGAAAAGGTAAAACTTGCAGAACAAAAGAACATACCAGTTAAATATGGCGAAGATGCACATATCTTGTTTTTTGAGATTGATAAAATCGATGATGTACCATTCTTTACCTAATCGACAATAAATTATCTTGACATAAATCACCGCTAAAGGTACAATTATCCTTGGCGGTGATTTTTTGAAATCTAAAATAGTTGTTGTTAACCGTTCGTTTGTTGTAAAAGGCGTTATTATATGTCTTTTTTTATTATATACGTTATTGGTTATTGATTTTACACTTATGAATAATAGCTTCGGCAGAAGCATATCAAATATATTTTTAACCGACAAATCAGAGGTAGTAGAGTATTTATCTCGAAAAATTAATCTGGTGCCATTTGCTACGGTAAAGCTTTTTATAAATGCGTATAAAGAGTCGGTTCTTGAAACACGTAGCGTAGTCGAGAATATACTTGGCAATTTATTTGTATTTATGCCTTTTGCTTTTTTTGTACCAACTTTATTTAAAAAAATAAACTCGACATTAAAGTTTTTTATATTTATCGCTATTGCGGTTTTAGTAATTGAGGTTTTACAACTTATATTTCTTACAGGTAGCGCAGATATTGATGACTTTATTTTAAATGTTGGTGGCGCTATGATAGCATACTATTTTTTCAATATTTTTAAAGTGAAATACTTTTTAAATAAGTTATTGTCTGGTGAAAAAAGATGAGATTAAAAGCTAATGCAAAAATTAATTTGACACTTGATGTTTTGGGTAAACGCGAGGATGGATATCACCTTATTGATTCAGTTTTTCAATCGGTATCACTAGGTGATGTTGTTGATGTGGAAAAAGCTGATTCTATTTCGGTTAGTTGTAGCGATAGTACTATATGTGACCAGTCTAACATTGCTTATAAAGCAGCGAGAAAATTTTTTGATTATACTGGAATTACAGGTGGCGCTAATATAAAAATAAAGAAATATATTCCACTAGCTTCGGGTATGGGCGGCGGTAGCGCTGATGCGGCTGCTGTGATAGTAGCGCTTAATAGTCTTTACCAGACAAAATTATCAGATGAAAATTTATGCGAAATTGGTTTACAAGTTGGTGCTGATGTTCCGTTTTGTATAGTTGGTGGTACAGCGCGTGTTGGTGGTATTGGTGAACGAATGACTCGATTGCCCGATTTGCCAGACTGTGTAATTTTGTTGATAAAACATGGAAAAAAACTTTCTACCGCTGATATGTATAGACAGGTAGATGCGTATCCTCAAAATCAATACTATACCGAAGCTATGGTAGAAGGCATTAAAAATAACGATTTAAATGTGGTGTGCAAAAATGTTTTTAATGCGTTTTCATCTGTGTGTGATAATCAAATTTTGATAGAAGATATAAAAACAACCAATCCGTTAGCTGTATCGCTATCGGGAAGCGGACCGACAGTTTTTGCGGTATATAGTAGTTTTGATAGTGCAAATGATGCAAAACTTTTACTTAAGGAAAAAGGTTATTTACCAATAGTAGCAATTCCGTGTAAAACCGGAATAACATTTGAATAAAATTTTAACTCCTGTCAATATTACTTTTAGGAAAAATTTGACAGGAGCATTTTTATGAAAAAAACTATTAGAAAAAATATTGAATTGGGTGTTTTGTTTGGGCTTGTTTGCGCCATAGTTCTTAGCTTTGCGCGTTTTGAGGCTCAATGTGTTGAATTAAGACAGAGTGTATTACGACTTCATATAGTGGCAAATTCGGATGAATCGCACGATCAAAATTTAAAACTTGCTGTAAGAGATCAAATACTCAAAAATTCTACCGAAATATTTAAAGATTGTAATACCGTAGAAGATGCAATTGTGGCTGCTAATATAAATATAGAAAACATAAATCAAATCGCAAATAGTGTTATCGAGCAAAATGGATTTGATTATAAGGCAAAGGTATCGGTAGGTAATAGATATTTTGAGACTAGGGAGTATGATGATTTTACATTACCTGCGGGTACTTATAAGTCACTTATTGTAGATTTAGGTGCGGCTGAAGGTAAAAATTGGTGGTGTGTGGTTTTTCCGTGTGTATGTGTGCCGCTTTCGAAAGAGGCAAGTCTTTCTGATAGCGTTTCTCAATCTGCGGCACAAACAGCACACAACGCACAAAATTACCAAATTAAGTTTAAAACGATTGAAATTTATGAGGACATAAAGAAAATATTTTCAAAAAACTGAAAAAAATTTAAAATAATACTTGCTTTTTTAAAAGTAATGTGGTAGAATTCCAATGTTACAACGAAAGAAAGGGGTGACAAGGATGAAGGAAGGTTTACATCCTCAGTACGAAAAGGTAACAATTAAATGTGCTTGTGGTGCCGAATTCGAGACACGCTCAACAAAGAATGACATCCGTTTGGATATTTGTTCTAAATGTCATCCGTTTTTCACTGGTAAGCAGAAGTTGGTAGATACCGGCGGACGTGTTGACAGATTTAAAAAGCGTTTCGGTATGGAAGATAAATAATTATTACCGCAATTCCGCAATCGGCCTAAGGGTTGATTGCGGCTTTTTGTTTAAAAAATATTTTGAGAGGTGAGAAACGTGCAGGAATATATTACTATTGATGGAAATTTTACAGCAGAGTACGAGGAAAAGCATTCTCGTTTTATCGGTGTTTGTTTTCATTGTGAAAGTGATACTCAGGCAAGTGAAATAATTGCCGCACAAAAAAGTAAATATTGGGATGCAAGGCATAATGTTTACGCTTATGTTTTGCAGGATGGCACTGCTCATTTTTCTGATGATGGCGAACCCCACGGCACGGCTGGAATGCCGATGTTAGAGGTAATAAAGGGTAGTGGAATTACCAATGTTTTAGTTGTGGTAACAAGATATTTCGGTGGAATACTTTTAGGTACAGGGGGTCTTGTACGTGCATATAGTACGAGTACGCGTGATGCACTAAGTGGCGCACAAAAGGTTTTGATGTGTGAGTGTCAAGAATACGAAATAGAGTGTGATTATAGTAATTTTGACAGACTATCCAGACTTATATCTGATACTAATGGTATGATACAAAACACCGATTTTACCGACAAAGTCGTTGTTAATGTAATGTTTAAAAAAATTGACAGTGCGACATTTTTAGACAAACTTTGCGAGTTGTTTGCCGCAAAAATGACTGCAAATTTAAAAAATGAATTATTTTTTCCATTTAAATTGTAAAAAATAGAGGAATTTTAAAATTTTTCAATAATAATTAATATAAAGGGGTGAAGTGTTTATGGAAAATGTTAGATTGTTTACGGAACAAATTGAAAAACAAACACTATCACCTTATGCTACTTTAAGTGCGCAAACTAAGGGTCGAGAGCGTGAAGAGGATCCATGCGATCTTAGAACAGCATTTCAACGCGATCGTGACCGTATAATACATTGTAAAGCTTTTAGAAGATTAAAACATAAAACACAAGTGTTTTTATCGCCCGAGTCTGATCATTATCGCACTAGACTTACTCATACACTTGAGGTTGCGCAAATTGCGCGTACAATATCGAGGGCGTTGCGTTTTAACGAGGATTTGACCGAGGCTATCGCATTAGGTCATGACTTAGGTCATACACCATTCGGTCATGCAGGCGAACGCGCGTTAAATTCGTTGTATGCGGATGGGTTTACTCATTTTGAACAAAGTGTAAGGGTTTGTCGTGTTATTGAACGCGCAGGCAAGGGATTAAATCTAACACAAGAAGTGCTAGATGGTATACTTTGTCACACACGTGGTGATTGGGCTCAGACTCCTGAGGGTAAAATAGTTCGATTTAGTGACCGAATTGCTTATATAAATCATGATATTGATGACGCAGTAGCAGCAGGAGTTATTACCGAAAATGATATTCCTATTGATATAAGAAATATTTTAGGCTTTAGTAAAAGCGAGCGTATTGATACTCTTGTGAAATCGGTTGTTATAAATACCGAAAAATATAATGTAAAAATGGATGATACTACTGCTAACGCTTATGAGTCTTTACATAAATTTTTGTTTGATAAGGTTTATCGCAATCCAATAGTAAAAGCCGAAGAAACTAAAGTTGACGGTATTGTAAGCGGCATTTATGAGTATCTTGTAAAAAATCCCGATAAACTTGATAATGAATATAATATAATCCGTGAGCGCGAGGGAATAGAACGTGCTGCTGCCGATTATATCGCAGGTATGACAGACCATTTTGCTGTTATGACATATTCCAACATATATATTCCAAAAGAATGGAAATACAATAGTTAAAAGTTATTTAATTTATGAAAGGGGGAATTGAAATGGCAATACCTGAGGAAATTATAAATGAGATAAAGTTTCGAAACGATATTGAAACAGTCATGGCTCCTTATATAAGTCTGAAACGCCGTGGCAAAAATCTTGTGGGTCTTTGTCCATTTCATAATGAAAAAACCCCTTCGTTTACCGTATATCCTGAAAATGGTTCTTTTTACTGCTTTGGCTGTGGAGCCGGTGGTGATGTTTTTAGTTTTGTAAAACTTATTGAAAATCTTGACTATATTGATGCTGTTAAATTGCTTGCTGAGCGAAGTGGTATAACATTACCTCAAGATGGTTATGATGATTCAATGCAAAAGCTTAAAAACACCATTTTTGAAATCAATCGTGAAACGGCTAGATTTTATCACAATTATCTTATGTCACCGGAAGGCAAGTGGGCGCTTGATTACTTAGTGGGTAGAGGATTATCAGTTTCTACCATAAAACATTTTGGTCTCGGTGCAGCACCTGATGGTTGGGACAATCTTATAAAACATTTAAAGGGTTTTGGATATTCAATTCCTGATATGATACAGGCCAACGTGATTGGCAAAAGTCAAAAAGGTACATATTACGATCGTTTTAGAAAACGAGTAATGTTCCCTATAATAAATATACGTGGAAAAATAATCGGTTTTAGCGGACGAGCTATGCCTGGGGAGGATAAAATGGGCGGTAAATATGTAAATACATCTGATACCCCCGTTTATAAAAAAAGTGAAAATCTTTTTGCTATGAACTTTGCTAAGAATTGCTGCGATGAGCGTGTGATTTTAGTTGAAGGTAATATGGATGTTATATCGCTTCATCAAGCAGGTTTCCAAAATGCTGTTGCAGCGCTTGGAACCTCATTTACAGAAGAACAAGCAAAATTATTATCACGTTACACCAAAGAAATTGTACTTATAATGGACTCTGATGCTGCGGGACAAAAAGCAGTAAGGCGTGCAGGCGAAATTCTTAACAATACAGGACTTGAAGTACGCGTGGTTGTGTTACCTGATGGAAAAGATCCTGATGAGTATATCAAAAAACACGGTTCGGCACGTTTTAAAGCTTTGCTTGAAGGCGCTGTGAGTGAGATTGAATATAAACTACTTACCGCTGTTGGTGATATTGATACTGATAGTAATGATGGAAAGTTACAGTATCTTGCAAAAGCGGCAGAGATTATAGCCGAGTCACACGATGTTATGACTCGAGATTTATACATTGGTAGACTTTCTGATAAGTTTGGCGTATCTAGGATTGCTTTGGAAACAAAAGTAAAAGAGATACGGAAGAAAAACTTTAAACAGCGAGAGAAAAAAGAGTTTGAGGAAGTTTTAAGGCCAAAATTTGATAAAGCGGATGTAAATCCTGAAAAACGTTATTATCCTGCGGCGGCAGCAGCGGAAGAAGCGGTTATAGCAGTGCTGATGCAACATCCCGATTTTGTAGATATTGCTACCGAACGTCTAGCTCCCGAAGATATGTTAACGACAGTAAACCGTAGAATTTATGATGCGTTATGTCAATGTATAAATTCAGGAAGAAGTCCTGATTTATCATATTTTGGGGAAATGCTAAGTCCTTCTGAAATGGGTTATCTAGCGTCTTTAGCTAATAGCGAAAAGGGCGATAAAAACGCTCTTATCGTATTAAAAGATAGCATAAAGGTAATATTAGATGAGGGAACACGTAAAAAAACTGGCGATACAAAAAATATGACTGTGGATGATTGGGCCCAAAGCCTTCAAAAAATAATTGAAACCAAACAAAAGGGGACTAAATAATATGGCAAACACAAAAAATGAAAAAGTAACAGCAGAAGAACTTGAAAGACAAGCGGATGCACTTTTAGAAGAGGATGAAAAACACAGTTCTCTTGATGATATAGAGGATGCACCAGATGATGTTGAAAGTCTGCTTTCTGACCCTGACGTTTTAGAACGCGACTTTGATGATGAGCCTACCGAAGATGAGCTTAAACTTGAAGAGGTAGATCTTGAAAATCTTGATGATGATGTAGCACTTGAAAATATGTCACTTGATGATCCTGTTAAGGTTTACTTGCGTGAAATCGGTCGTGTGCCACTTCTTTCTTCAAAGGAAGAAATCGAACTTGCAATTAAAATTGCTGATGGTGATGAATACGCAAAACAGCGTCTTACAGAAGCAAACCTACGACTTGTTGTAAGTATTGCGAAAAAATATGTTGGTCGTGGAATGTATTTCCTTGACCTTATTCAAGAGGGTAACGTTGGTCTTATTAAGGCTGTTGATAAATTCGACCATACAAAAGGATTTAAATTTTCTACTTATGCTACTTGGTGGATTCGCCAGGCTATTACTCGTGCGATTGCTGACCAAGCAAGAACTATTCGTATTCCAGTTCATATGGTTGAAACAATTAACAGACTTAAAAAGGTACAAAGTCAGTTACTTCATGAAAATGGTTATGAGCCAAGTGAAGAACTCATTGCTGAAAAGATGGACTTATCGGTTGAACGTGTGCGCGAAATCATGCGTGTGGCTCAAGAGCCTGTTTCTATGGAAACACCAATAGGCCCTGAGGAAGATTCAAGACTTATGGACTTTATCCGCGATGAAGATGCTTTAGCACCAGATGATGCAGCACTTAAGACTATTACTAACGAAGATATTGATGCTGTATTGCATACATTATCACCTCGTGAAGAAGCTGTTATTCGTTTACGTTTTGGTCTTAAAGATGGTAGATGCCATACTTTGGAAGAAGTTGGTACCGAATTTGATGTAACTCGTGAGCGTATTCGTCAAATCGAGGCAAAGGCTCTTCGTAAGCTTCGCCATCCTGTAAGAAGCAATAAATTTAAAGACAGATAAGAGGCATATATTTAATGAAATTCACATATAAAACTAGTGGTGTTTGTTCAAAAAGTATAGATATTGAAATTGAGGACAACATTATAAAAAACGTTTCGTTTTTTGGCGGTTGTAATGGTAATTTAAAAGGTATTGGTGAACTTACAAAAGGCATGAATATCGATGATGTTATCGAAAGACTTGAAGATGTTAAATGTGGTTTTAAAAACACATCTTGTCCAGCGCAACTTGCCGAGGCATTAAAAAAGTATAAGAACGAACAATAGAAACGGGTGATTAAAGTGCTAACAGATGATTTAGATGTAAAAATTGCCGGTGATAAACCTTCGGAGGATATACGCCGCAACAAAACTACACCTGTGCAGAATTCGTCTGTGAGTCCTGAACAGGTTAAGGGTGCAAAAGCAATTGGTAAGGCTGTGGCAAACAGTTTTATTGCTGATGCAGAAACAGAGGTTGATGAGGAGTTTCGCGATTTTGATATGATAGTTCAAAGACGTTTGTTGTTGTCATTTACTGCAACAGCTGGTTTTGAGCAATATATATCAGATGATACTCTTGTCGGCATTGCTCAAAAAAGTTTTCTTGACACTATTAACAAGCATAGTGCAGAGCTTTATAAAACCTCAAGTGATACAGGAGCATTTTCGTTTTACTATCTTGCATTTCGTAGAGGCAGCGAGGTTGATCGCCGTATAGGTCAAACATTTGCGATGTTATGTTTACATGATGGTGATCCAATTTTCCAAGAACTAGGAGAAGCGCTTTACTGTTGGTTCTTGTCGGTAGTGCGTAAAGCAGTAGCCGAGCATTTGTAATAAACTATTTCATAAAATTTATCCCCTTTGCATACAATGTGCAAGGGGGAATTTTTTATGCCAAGTATATATTTAAGTCCATCTACACAGGAGTTTAATCCATATATTATTGGTGGAAACGAAGAATATTATATGAACCTAATAGCTGATGCTATGGAGCCATATTTATATGCAAGTGGTATATCATTTACACGAAATACACCAGATATGACAGCTGCATCATCAATTGCGCAGTCAAATATGGGTAATTATGATTTGCATTTAGCGCTTCACTCTAATGCTACGGGCAGTGGTGATGGCGCTCGCCGTGGTAGCGAGGTATACTATTTTCCGAATAGTGTAAATGGCGCTCGCGCGGCAGAGATTATTGCTAATAATTTAAAACTTATATATCCGCTGCCAAATTTAGTACGCGCGATACCTACAACCTCTTTAGGTGAAGTGCGCCGTACACGAGCGCCTGGCGTTTTAATTGAATTTGCATATCACGATAATTATGATGATGCTATTTGGATACGTGATAATATAGAGGCGATAGCCGCAAATGTTGTAGTATCACTTACTGACTATTTTGGTATTCCTTTTGTAGTACCTGCGATTTAATAAAATCTTAAAAGTTATAATATTGATTTTTAATTAAAAATACAGTAAAATTAATTTACTGTATTTTTTTGTTTAAGGTGATTAAAATGAAAAGTTGTAAAAAGCTTTTAAGTACAATATTATGTTTTGTAATTATTGCATGTGTTTTTGCAATAGTGCCAGCAAGTGCTTTGTCGTACCCTGCTATGGCTGAAATATCGAGTAGTAGTGGCTCTACTAGTATATATTCATTACCCGGAACGACAGGACACGAAACAGATGGTAATAAAAACCAATCTAAAAAGATTGATACATTGACAAATGGTACTTTGGTAAAAGTTTTAGGACTTGAAAAAGATGGCGATGGTGATCCGTGGTACAAAATTAGTTATGGGGATAATTTTACTAAAAACGGTTACGCGTACGCAAGTAGAGTATTGGTTAAATACGAGCATGAATTTGATGAGGATTTTGAAAAAAATCTTAAAAATTTTCCTGAAAGCTATCATAGTGCATTGCGTGAATTGCATTCAAAATATCCAAATTGGTGTTTTGTTGCAAATCAGCTTGACTTAACATTTAAACAAGCAGTAGAGGTGCAGTATGGGGTATCTGATGTAACCAAAACACGCAAATGGGTAGAGTTTTCATACGGTGGAAACGAGTGGCGTGATATACGTGGTTATGATAAATCGACCGATTCTTGGACAACGCTAGAAAGTCGCTGGACATACGCTTCGCGTGAGGCGATTGAATACTTTATGGACCCACGCAATTCGCTTAACGAGGATAAAATTTTTGCTTTTATGCAACAGTCATATCAAGAAGATGCAAAAACAAAAGATAATTTGCTTTCTATAATAAGGGGTACTTTTTTAGAAAAAGGTTATGACAAAAACGGTGATGGTGTTGCGGAAAAAGAAGCATATATTGATGATATTATTACTGCTGCCAACGATAGTGGAGTAAGCCCTTATGTTTTAGCTGCTACTATTATTGTTGAACAAGGTGCAAAAGGCGAGAGTGCGCTTATTTCTGGAATTTATGAGGGATATGAAGGATACTATAATTTCTTTAATTTTAGTGCTGCGGGTGCCAACACACAGGAAATTATTGAAAATGGACTTTCGTATGCTAAGCAATGTGGTTGGAATAGTCGCCAGGCTTCAATTATAGGTGGCGCTAAAAAATACGCTGATGGATACATAAGCGTAGGGCAGGATACATATTATTATAAAGATTTCAATGTTATAAAACAGGACTGGAGCCATCAATACGCATCAGCACTTTATGATGCGTGGACTAAGGCTTCATATCTAAAAAAATCCTGCACAGCAAATACTGATTCGGTAATCACTTTTTCAATTCCGGTTTATCAAGATATGCCACAAGTTGTTAGTGTAAACCCATCGTATATGATAGAAACACTAATTAAAGAAGATAGCGTAATTATCTCAAGCAAAAAGACAGGCATTTATGATATTGATGTTGATAATTATGAAGTAAGTTTGTTTGATAAAAATAGTAGTATGGTAAAATACAATGAAAGTAAACAAGGTTGGCCTTTGGTTGCTGAACAACAATATACTATAAAACTTAAAAACTATGAAGATGATTATTCAAAAGTAACTTTTAAAATTCAAAAAACAACTGATACGATATTTACTGATTCATCAGCATCAGAATGGTACAACAACGCAGTAACGTATGTAGTAGGAAGAGATATAATGTCTGGCTATGGCGGAACAACAAAGTTTGGACCTGGAGATAATATACAAAGGCAAGACTTTTTGGTAATGTTAGCTCGACTTGATGGAGTTAATTTAGAAGATTACAAAAATAAAACATCACCATTTAGCGATGTGCCAAATGATCCTGAATGTTATTATAAAGCGGCAGTAATCTGGGCGCATGAAAACGGAATAGTATCAGGATATGCAAATAGTACAATGTTTGGCGTTGGCGATAACATTACACGTGAACAGTTAGTAGCGTTTTTGTGCAGATATGCAGATTATAATGATATAGATACAGGTTATTCCGCAAACACAAAAACCGAAGTTTCAGCAAAATACATAGATTATAAGAGTATATCCTCATGGGCAGAAGATAACGTACTGTGGGCAATAGAAAAAGGTGTGATAAATGGTAAAACACCTACAACTATAGTGCCGGGTGGCAATGCGCTTCGTTGTGAAGTGGCACAAATTATGTATAACATTTATCTTAAAGACATACTTTAAAACAAAAAGGCTCCTGATGGAGTCTTTTTTGTTTTTATTATGTTTTCACAATGGTATTTATTTTTCATAAACTGTTTAAGGGGAATAAATATTTTATTTACCTGTGATGATTATTTTACACTTAAAAAGGTAAAAATATCTATGCAAAAACTTTTGGAGTGTGAATTAAAAATGACAATAAAACGAGGAGAAATATACTACGCAGATTTAAGCCCCGTTATTGGATCAGAACAAGGCGGAGTTAGACCAGTACTTATAGTTCAAAATGATGTTGGTAATCGTTATAGTCCAACTGTAATAGCGGCTGCTATTACAAGTCAACATGATAAATCAAATTTGCCTACACATATAAATTTAAGTGCTGATTGCTGCGGTCTCGCCAAAGATAGTATTGTACTGCTAGAGCAGGTTAGAACAATAGATAAACAACGCCTTAAAGAAAAGATGGGAACAATTGATCCACTAGCGATGAACCTCGTTGACAAGGCGTTGTCCGTCAGTTTTGGGCTTGTAACGCTTAGCTAGATTTATGGCTTAATCCTTTGTCGAAACCTCTCATCAAATTTTGGTTGACAAGTTAATAAATACATTATAAAATTATAGTGTATAAATAAGGGAGGTTTTGACAATGGTAAATGAACAATACAAGCTTTGGTGCGAACGCGCTATATTAGATGCTGACTTGGTAGCAGAGCTTAAAAGCATTGAAGGAAACGAAGAGGCAATTAGTGACGCTTTTTATAAAGACCTTGAATTTGGTACTGGTGGTCTTCGCGGTGTTATAGGCGCAGGTACTAACCGTATGAACATTTACACAGTTGGTAAGGCTACACAAGGTCTTGCGGCTTATGTTAATTCTGTAACTAAAAACGGCAAAGTAGCAATTGCATATGACAGTCGTATAAAATCGGATGTTTTCGCCCGTGATGCTGCGGCTATACTTGCAGCAAATGGTATAAAGGTGTACATATATAAAGAACTTATGCCTACACCTATGCTTTCATTTGCGGTACGCTATTTAAAATGCGATGCCGGTATTGTTGTAACGGCTAGTCATAACCCATCAAAATATAATGGTTATAAGGCTTATGGTAACGATGGTTGCCAGTTGGGTCTTGAGGCTGCTGATTATGTGCTTTCGATTATGAATAGCGTTGATATTTTTGACGGGGTAAAACGCGTTGACTTTGACCAAGCTATTGCAAATGGTCAAATTGAGTATATTGGCGATGAGGTAATCGAGGCTTATCTTAATGCTGTGGAAGACAGACGTGTGAATCGTGATATTGATATGTCAAAGCTCAATGTTGTGTATACTCCACTTCATGGTTCAGGTAATAAACCTGTTCGTGCGATTCTTTCTAAAATTGGTGCAACAAATGTAACAGTAGTTCCTGAACAGGAATTACCAAACGGTAATTTCCCAACAGCTCCATATCCAAATCCTGAAATTCGTCAGGCTTTTGAGTGTGCACTTGCACTTGCAGAAACTGTAAAACCTGATTTGTTACTTGCTACTGACCCTGATGCTGACCGTGTTGGTATCGCTGTGCCAAATGGTGATGAGTATCGTTTGTTTAGCGGTAATGAAGTAGGTGCTTTATTGCTTGAATATGTTTTGAAATGCCGCAAAGCAAACGGAACATTACCTGAAAACCCTGTGGCTGTAAAAACAATAGTTACAACCGATGTTTGCCTTAAAATTGCTGAGGATTATGGTTGCGAACTTCGTGATGTTCTTACAGGATTTAAATTTATCGGCGAACAGATAGGTAATCTTGAAGCTGTTGGACAAGAAGATCGTTATGTGTTTGGCTTCGAAGAAAGTTATGGCTATTTAGCAGGTACTTATGTACGTGATAAAGATGCCGTTATAGCATCAATGCTTATCTGCGAAATGGTGGCTTATTATAAATCTCATGGTAAAAATCTTATTGAGGTTTTGGCTTCTATTTACGATAAATATGGTTATTATTATTGTTCGCAAAAGAGCTTTACTTGTGAAGGCCAAGCTGGTATGAAACAAATTGAAGGTATAATGGAACGTTTGGCTACTAATCCACCTGCAGAGGTTGATGGTATCAAAGTTTCGAGATTTGATAATCTTAACAAGAGCGAAAGTCTTGATATAGATAGTGGAAAAATTACTCCAATTGATTTACCAAAATCAAATGTTTTGTGTTTTTATCTTGTTGATGGAAGTTCACTTATTGTTCGTCCTTCAGGCACTGAGCCTAAGATTAAACTTTATATTAGTGCGGTTGGCGCTACAGATGGCGCAGCTATGGCTCAACGCGAAAAATTAGAAAATGCTGGAACAAAACTTTTAGGATTTTAAAATAAAAGGCGACCGAAAAAATTCGGCCGCCTTTTTGCTTGAAAAAAGATAATAATAATTGTATAATTTAAGAAGCATATAGCAAAAGAGGTGACAAGATGCAAAAATTTAAAGTAACTGGTATGAGTTGTGCGGCGTGCAGCGCTCGTGTTGAAAGGGCTGTAAGCAGTGTAGAAGGGGTTACTGAGTGTAATGTGAATCTGCTTACAGGTGATATGACAGTAAACGATGGCGCAGATAAAAGCGCTGTGATTAATGCTGTTGTTGGCGCAGGTTACGGTATAGAAGAAAACACATCTAAAAAAGAAAATCTTAATCCAAATGCAAATAAAAAAATAGTTTTGCGTCTTGTTAGTTCGTGTGTTTTGCTTTTGGTTTTGATGTATTTTTCAATGTTTCACACTATGTGGAAAGTGCCGTTGCCACCTGTATTAGCCACTAATTATATGGCTCAAGGTATAATACAGTTGTTACTTACGACAGCCGTAATGATTATAAATAAAAAATTCTTTATAAATGGATTTAAAGGTTTTGTAAATCGCGCTGCAAATATGGATACATTGGTTTCTCTTGGTTCGGCAGCAGCTTATGTTTATAGCCTTGTTAATGTTTTTAAAATTACTATGGCAGATGCAGATATGGCAAAACATATTTTGCACGGACTATATTTTGAGTCGGCTGCTATGATTTTAACACTGATTACGGTAGGAAAGTTGTTAGAAAGTCATGCTAAAGGTAAAACGACAAATGCTATAAAATCTCTTTTGGAATTAGCGCCTAAAACAGTTAAACTTTTAAAAGAGAAAAAAGAAGTAGTAATAAATGCTGATGAAGTTCTTAAAGATGATGTGTTTATAATATTACCGGGTGAAAGTTTTGCGGTAGATGGTATAGTTATTGAGGGTATAAGTGCAGTTGATGAATCATCACTTACTGGTGAGAGTATACCTGTTGATAAAGCAGTTGGTAGCCGTGTTTTTTCAGGCACTATAAACAAAACTGGAAAACTTGTTTGTCGCGCGACTGCCGAGGCAAAAGACAGCGCACTTGCTAAAATTGTAAAAATGGTAACTGAAGCTTCATCTTCAAAGGCGCCTATTGCAAGAATTGCCGACAAAGTCGCAGCTGTTTTTGTGCCTAGTGTGCTTGTGGTTTCAGCGACAACTTTAGTGGCTTGGTTGCTATTAGGCAAGGATTTTGGATTTGCAATAGCACGAGCGATTTCTGTGTTGGTAATTAGTTGTCCGTGTGCCTTGGGTCTGGCAACGCCTGTTGCTGTAATGGTTGGTAGTGGAGTTGGCGCAAGAAACGGAACACTATTTAAAACAGCATCAGCGCTTGAATTGTGTGGAAAATGCAATACCGTAGTTTTTGATAAAACAGGCACAATAACCGAGGGCAAACCTAGGGTTACTGATGTTATACCCATTTGTAATGACAATAATAAACTATTGCAAATAGCATATACTCTTGAAAGTGGTAGCGCTCATCCACTAGCTGGTGCAATAAATGAATATTCAAAAGCTAATAGTGTTGAGTTGTTAGTAATATCTAATTTTACTGAAACTGCCGGATTGGGAGTTAGCGGCGAGATTGAAGGAAAATTATGTATCGGATGCAGTGTGTCATCTGCCAAAGAAAAGGGCTTTGATATTGAAAGTATTATTAATGTTGCGGATGAATTATCAAATGATGGCAAAACACCGTTAGTATTTGCTGAAAATGATACGATTCTCGGTATTGTTGCCGTGGCAGATACTGTAAAACAAGATGCTGCTAAGGCGATATTACAATTTAAAAAATTAGGCTTTTGTAGCATAATGCTAACAGGTGATAATGAGAAAACAGCTGTTGCAGTAGCAAAACAGGTTGGTATTAACCAAGTAAAAGCGGGTGTTAAACCCGATGGTAAAGCTGATATAATAAATGACTTTAAAAAGAAAAATAAAGTAATAATGATAGGTGATGGAATAAATGATGCGATAGCGCTTACTACCGCCGATATAGGAATAGCAATTGGTAGTGGTATGGACATAGCAATAGATTCTGCCGATATTGTGCTTACCAGTTCTAAACTAACTGATGCGGTAAATGCTGTTCGTTTAAGCCGAAAAACACTTACAAACATCAAACAAAATTTGTTTTGGGCATTTGTTTATAATGTAATTGGTATACCATTGGCGGCAGGTGTGTTTGGATTGGAATTAAATCCAATGTTTGCAGCGGCAGCCATGAGTTTATCAAGTTTTTGTGTAGTTACAAATGCTTTGCGACTTAACTTTTTTAAAGCAAAAACACAAATGAAGGGAAAGAATAAAAAAATGAAAAAAATTATAAAAATCGAGGGACTTATGTGCCCACATTGTGAAGCACATGCAAAAACTGCGCTTGAAAATATTGTAGGGGTAACTGTTATAGACATTAGTCATAAAACTGGTATTGCTAATGTAGAAATTAGTGAAAACGTAACTGATATAGAACTTAAAACTGCAGTCGAGTCACAAGGGTATAAAGTTATTAATATTGAATGAAATAAAAGGGAATTGTGATTTTCACAATTCCTTTTATTTTTGCTTGAAAAATAGGCAGTTTATATATATAATAATTATGTATAAAATTATTATAAGGCAGGTGGCAAAATTGGGCAGAATTATAGCGCGAATAGCCGACTTTATACGTGAAACGGACAAGTTGATGGTAATACTTTGTGTAGCTGCTACAAGTTATGGCTGTTTAGCGGTATATTCGGCGACCAGATATTTAAATACCATGCGTCCACTTTTGGTTCAGGTAATTGGTTTATTGGTGGGTATTGCTGCTGCCATAGTTATATCGAGTATTGATTTTGAAAAGCTGTCTAAATATTGGTATTTATTAGCATTGCTTGGTATAGTGCCTGTAATACTGACATTTTTTATTGGATGGGCGCCTGAGGGTACTGACGATAAGGCTTGGCTAGATTTAGGATTTACTACTTTTCAGCCATCTGAACTTTTGAAAATTTGTTTTATAGTTACTTTTTCTACCCATTTAAGTCGTGTTAAAGATAATATAAACAAACTAAAAACTTTAATTCCTGTGTGTGCGCATGGCGCATTCCCAGTGTTACTCATACATTTTCAGGGTGATGATGGTACAGCGCTTGTTTTCGCGATAATGGTACTTTGTATGATGTGGGCAGCTGGCGTTTCGTGGAAATATTTTATGTTGGCATTTACGGTGCTTATAGCATGTTCGCCGCTTATTTATTTTGTCATAATGAATGATGAGCAACGAGCAAGACTTGTAAATATGTTTGATATTGAATCTGATATTATGGGTGCTACTTATCAGCAGTATCGAGGAAGAATGGCGCTTGCAAACGGTGGATTTACCGGACAAGGTTTATTTAACGGAAGTCTTACTCAAATCGGTGGTGTGCCAGAAGGACAAAACGACTTTGTTTTTGTTAGCATTGGCGAAGAATTAGGATTTTTAGGTTGCTTTGCAGTACTTTTAGTACTTGTGGCTATTGCTTTTCGTTCGATAAACATTGCACGTAATTGTAATAGACAAAGCGGAAAAATAATGTGTGTCGGCTTTTTTGGCATGATGCTTGCACAGATTACCATAAATATTGGTATGTGCGTAGCGCTTTTGCCGGTTATAGGTGTAACATTACCGTTTTTTAGCGCGGGTGGTACATCACTTATTTGTATGTATTTGGGTGTAGGTTTAGTGCTTAGTGTTTACAAAAATCGAAACACTCGAACTTTATATCTTAGAGATAAGAGGTAATATTTATGCGAATTTATGAAAATCCTTTTAAAACTAGTGAAAATCGTTGTGAACAACGTAGCTACTATATACCAAGTGGTGTATCTGAGTATAAATTATTAAATGGCGAATGGAATTTTAAATATTTTGCTCGTGAATTTGATGTTCCGGAAGTTATAGAAAGTTGGGATACTATACCTGTGCCATCTTGTTGGCAGACTGAGGGATATGATATACCAAACTATACAAACCAAGAATATCCATATCCTATTGATATGCCTTATGTGCCCGATGATAATCCTTGTGGTATCTATAACCGCAAGTTTGAAATAGAAAAATTGTGGGGTAAGGTTTATTTTGTGCTTGAAGGTGTATCTTCTTGTGCGTTTGTTTACATAAATGATAAATATGTAGGATTTACACAGGGAAGCCATTTACAAGCTGAGTTTGATATAACCGATTTTGTGCATGAAGGTACAAATGAGATTACAGTAAAGGTGTTAAAATGGTGCTGTGGCAGCTATCTTGAAGACCAAGATTTCTTTAGAATGAATGGTATTTTCCGTGATTGCTATATTTTACAGCGCCCCAATAATCATATAATTGATGTTGAGGTTAGAGCGTTTGACCAAAAAATCACAGTATCTATGGGTAAAGAAGCTAAGGTTTCGCTTTTTGATACAAATGGAAATTTTGTTGAGGAGCAAAATGGTGATTTAGCAGAATTTGTAGTAGAAAACCCAATTTTTTGGAATGCTGAAATGCCGAAACTATATACTGTTAAAATAGAGCGTGATGGCGAAGTTATAACTCAAAAAACTGCATTTAGAACCATCGCAATTTCAAATGATAGCGAACTTCTTATAAATGGTGTTCCTGTAAAACTTTATGGTGTAAATCACCACGATACAAGTGCGACAGGTGGTTGGTATCAAACAGATGAAGAGCTTTTGCAAGATGTTAAGTTGATGAAAAAGCTTAATATTAACTGTGTTCGCACATCGCATTATCCACCTCCACCAAAATTTTTAGAGCTTTGTGATGAATATGGTCTTTATGTTGTGCTTGAGTGCGACATAGAAACACACGGTTTTATATGTCGTTATGCATCACAACCATATAACTATACCGAACCAGTAGGTAATTGGCCTGGTACACATCCTGATTGGAAAAAAGAGCATGTCGAGCGTATGGTTCGTACGGTAGGGCGTGACAAAAACCATGTTAGCATCATTATGTGGTCACTTGGTAATGAATCGGGTCATGGTGATAATTTTGTAGCTATGGCTGATTATGTAAAATCACTTGGTGATCAAAGACTATGTCATTGGGAATGCTCTTGCCGTGAGGGATTTCCTGGTGTGTCACAGGTTTATTCTCGTATGTATTTGTCACCTGCTGATATAGAGGCTGCGGTAAATAATCCCGAAATTACAGAACCTATTTTCCTTTGCGAATATTCACATGCTATGGGTAATGGACCTGGTGATGTATACAACTATGTTGAATTGTTCCATAAACATAAATCTTTTATAGGTGGCTGTGTTTGGGAGTGGGCAGATCATACAGTATTTAAGGATGGCGTTCCTTGCTATGGCGGCGACTTTGAAGGAGAACTTGTTCATTTTGGCGAGTTTTGTTGTGATGGTATGGTATTTTATGACCGTAGTATGAAAGCCGGTACACTTGAAGTTAAATCGGCATACCGACCGATGAACACACGCTTTGAAAATGGTGTTCTTACAGTTGAGAACCGTTACAGTTTTACAAATCTAAACGAGTTTAAATTTGTATATACAATTACAGCCGATGGTAAAACTGTAAGCCGCGAAAGTTTTATTTTAGATGTTGCGCCACTTGGTGAACAAAAAATAAATATTGATATCCCAGAACTTTATTGCCAATATGGAGCTTATCTTAATTGTGAACTTGTTAATGGTGATGAGGTTATAGCGCATACACAACATGAACTACCTTATGAAAAAGTGTGTGAAGAAAAATTGCCTTTGGCACAAGTGATTGAAGAGGGCAACGACTATATCATTAAGGGAGATAATTTCAAATACACATTCTCACGTTATTATGGTAGTTTTACCGATATCGAGATTGATGGAGAAGAACAAATTTGTGATATCATAAAACTTACTTGTTGGCGAGCACCCACCGACAATGATCGCAAGGAAAAGGCAAATTGGGTTCGTTCTTGGGTGGGCGAAGGTTATAACACACGCTTTGGCAAGGTTTACGAATGCACTTGTACAGATAATGTTATTACTGTAAAGGGCAGTGTTGCTGCTGTAAGTCGTGTGCCTTGGATAAAATATACTCTTACAGTAAGTGTTGATGTGTTAGGTAAAATCAACATATCACTTCAAGGCGATATTCGTGAAAACGCTTATTGGCTACCTAGACTAGGTTTTGAAATTTGTATACCAAAGGATAATGCTGACTTTAAGTATTTTGGTAATGGACCTTACGAAAGTTATTGTGATATGTGTCATGCGGGTCTTATTGGTATGTATGAAAGTAAACCAGAATATGAGTATGTAAATTATATTCGACCTCAAGAACATGGTAACCATACAGCTACAAAGATGTTAACTATTGGTAAAATGTGTTTTGAAAGCAATTGCTTTGATTGTAATGTAAGTTCTTACAGCGCTGAAGTATTAACATCAGCTGAGCATATTAACGAACTTGCAAAAGATGGAAAGACACATGTTCGTGTTGACTACAAGGTGTCAGGCATAGGATCTAACTCTTGTGGACCACAACTAGATAATCAATATAGACTTGAAGAAAAGAAGATAAACTTCAATTTTACAATTAAACCAATTTAAAAAACTATTCCCTCGGTTTTGTTAAAATAACCGAGGGAATAATGCTTTTTTTATTCATATTTTTCACTTTATTTCATAGCATAAATATGATAAAATAATTATAGAGAATATAAAGGAGTGTGTTTGGTATGAAAATCACATTTTTAGGTGCGGCGCATGAGGTTACAGGCTCTTGTACATTGCTTGAAGCTTGTGGAAAAAACATCCTTATTGATTGTGGTCTTGAACAGGGCGTTGATATTTACGAAAATTGTGAAATTTCGATTGCGGCATGTGATGTTGATGCCGTTTGTTTAACACACGCTCACATAGACCACTCGGGTAAAATTCCGGCACTTGTGGCACAGGGTTTTAAGGGTGAAATATATTCTACATTTGCAACACGAAAACTTTGTAACATAATGCTTCGAGATTCGGCGCATATACAGGAATTTGAGGCTGAATGGCGTAACCGAAAGGCAAAGCGTTCCGGAAAAGAGGAATATGTTCCGCTATATACATTACAGGATGCTGAAAATGCGTTAAAATTATTTAAACATTATGATTATAATCAACCTGCTCAAATTTTTGATGGAATAAGAATTACTTTTATAGATGCAGGTCATCTTTTAGGGTCGGCAAGTATATTGTTTGAGATTACTGAGGGTGGAAAAACCGAGCGTGTTATTTTTTCAGGCGACCTTGGAAATGTGGATCGTCCGCTAATAAATGACCCAAGCATACCGCCAGTAGCTGATTATGTGGTGGTTGAATCTACGTATGGTGATCGTACACATGGAGCTCGTCCTGATTACACAGCCCAACTTACCGAAATTTTACAAGAAACTTTTGATCGTGGTGGAAATGTAATTATTCCATCTTTTGCAATAGGTAGAACACAGGAGATGCTTTATCTTATTCGCAATATTAAAGAACAACAGCTTGTTAAAAATCACGCTAATTTTTCAGTATATGTCGATAGTCCTTTAGCGGTAGAGGCAACTAATATTTATTCATCAGGTCTTATCGATTATTATGATACTGAAACGTTAGAACTTTTAGAGCAAGGTATAGATCCTATAAGATTTAATGGACTTAAATTGTCGGTTACATCGGATGACTCTAAGATGATAAATTTTGATGAAAGTCCAAAGGTTATTTTATCAGCCTCTGGTATGTGTGAGGCAGGACGCATTCGCCACCATTTGAAGCACAATTTATGGCGAAAAGACAGCACAATACTTTTTGTGGGTTATCAGTCGGAAGGTACTGTTGGCAGAAAGTTAGTTGATGGAGAAAAAAACGTTAAACTTTTTGGCGAAGAAATAACTGTTAATGCGCGCATTGCCACACTTCAAGGTATTAGTGGTCACGCAGACAAAGAAATGATTCTTGATTGGATTTCAAATATAAAGAATAGTGTGAAAACTATATTTGTAAATCATGGTGATGATAGTGTTTGTGACAATTTTGCTAAGGAAATAGAAGACAAACTTGGTGTAAATGCGATAGCACCTTTTAGTGGTGACAAATACGATCTTTTAAGTGGTGAATGTATAGAAAAAGGTAAAATAGTTCGCATAGAGAAAAAGAGCGAAGGGCGACATAGAGCTGATACCGTTTTTGCACGTCTTTACGCAGCCGGTCAACGCCTTATTTCGGTTATCAATAAAAACAAAGATAGTTCTAATAAAGAAATAGCTAAATTTGCTGATCAAATCACAGCCTTGTGCGATAAGTATGATAAATAAAGGTATGAAAATTATGAAAAATTATCCAACTCCACATATAAATGCAACTCCCGAAGATTTTGCAAAAACTGTGCTTATGCCTGGAGATCCTTTGCGTGCAAAGTTTATTGCTGAAAACTTTCTTGAAAATCCACGACTTGTAAACTCTGTTCGTGGTATTAATGGATATACAGGTACCTACAAAGGAGTGCCTGTATCGGTTATGGCAAGTGGTATGGGTATGCCATCGATTGCGATATATTCTTATGAACTATTTAACTTTTTTGGCGTAGAAAATATTATTCGTATAGGCTCGGCAGGTTCTATAAATGAAGATATCAAAGTTCGAGACATTGTTGTTGGTATGGGTGCTTGTACTAATTCAAATTTTGCTAAGCAATATAACTTGAATGGTACCTTTGCTCCAATTTGCAGTTATAACTTATTAAAGCTTTGTGCCGAAAAAGCAGGTGAATTGGGGCTTGATATAAAAGTCGGCAATCTATTCTCAAGCGACACATTTTACGATGATAGCTTATCTGCTGCTCAGTGGAGCAAGTTAGGTGTTATGGCTGTGGAGATGGAAGCGGCAGCACTTTATATGAATGCAGCTCGTAGCGGCAAAAACGCATTAGCTATATGCACGATATCTGATCATATTTTAACTGGTGAAGCGACAAACGCCGAAGAAAGACAAAATTCGTTTACCGATATGATGAAGTTAGCGCTTGAAACCGCTATAAAGTTATAGGTGACAGTATGAATAAAAAACTATTGTGTGAAAAAGCGATTGAGGCTTTAAAAAATTGTTATTCACCATATTCAAATTGTAAAGTTGGCGCAGCATTGCTTTGTAAAAACGGCAAAATATACACTGGATGTAATATTGAAAATGCTTCGTTTTCTGCGACTATTTGCGCTGAACGTGTGGCTTTTTTAAAGGCATTAAGCGAGGGTGAACGTGAATTTGAAACTATCGCAATAGCAGGTCAAAAGCAGGATAATTTGACTGCTTTTTCACCGTGTGGTGTTTGCCGCCAAGTTATGGCAGAATTTTGTTTGCCGGAATTTAAGATAATTGTAGTAGCTGATCAAGATAAATTTGATGAATATACTTTGCATCAATTGCTTCCAAATTCTTTTAATTTAAAGGGAAATTAAGATATATGAGAATGTATGATATTATTGCGAAAAAACGCAATGGAAAGGAATTAAGTGATGCTGAAATTCGTTTTTTTGTAAACGGATATACACGTGGTGAAATTCCTGATTATCAAATATCGGCTTTGCTTATGGCTATATACTTCGTGGGGCTTACCGAACAGGAAACTGTATCGTTGACACAGTATATGGCTATGTCTGGGGATATTGTCGATTTAAATTATTTCGGTAAACTTTCTTCTGATAAACATAGTACTGGCGGAGTAGGTGATAAAACCACGCTTATTGTTGCTCCAATAGCGGCAGCTTGTGGATTAAAGGTTGCGAAAATGTCGGGAAGAGGTTTAGGCCATACTGGTGGTACAGTCGATAAGTTAGAGTCTATAAAGGGATATAAAACCGATCTTACAAGCGATGAATTTTTTAATATTGTAAATAAGACAGGTGTTGCAGTTGTAGCACAAAGTGGCAACTTAACTCCTGCTGACAAAAAAATTTATGCGCTTCGTGATGTTACTGCAACAGTTGAAAGCATACCTCTTATAACAAGTAGCGTTATGAGTAAAAAGTTAGCATCAGGAGCCAAAAATATTGTTCTTGATGTAAAATATGGTTCGGGCGCTTTTATGAAAACAAAAGATGATGCAGAGAAATTGGCAAACAGCATGGTCAAAATCGGAAATCTTTGTGGTAGAAAAACATCAGCGCTTATTACGAATATGAATACTCCGTTAGGATTTGCCGTAGGCAACAGTCTTGAGGTTATTGAGGCAATAAATGTTTTAAAGGGTAAACAAAAGGGAGATCTTTACGAAATTTCGATAGCGCTTGCAGCTAATATGATTGCTTTAGCGCTTGATATTAGTGAGCAAGAAGCCGTTTCTAAAGCAAAAATGGCGCTTGATAGTGGCATGGCATTTTTAAAATTCCGCGAATGGATATCGGCGCAAGGTGGGGATGTTTCATGTGTTGATGACATATCTATTTTTGAAGCATCAAATTACAGTATGGAAATTAAATCTAAAGATAGTGGATTTATAACCGCTATGGACTGCGAGAAAATAGGTAGCGCCGCAGCTATTTTAGGTGCCGGTCGAATTACCAAAGATGATGAAATTGATCTTACTGCTGGTATTGTTATTTCTGTTAAAACAGGCGATTATGTTGACTTTGGTGATAGCCTTGCTGTACTATATAGTAATAGTAAGGAAAAATTAAGTGATGCGGCAGCAATATATAAATCGGCTATACAAATAGGTGCTGCACCATCAAAAGAACCATTAATATATAAAGTTGTAAAATAGGTAGAGTTTATGGAAAATCAAAATGCTAGAACGATTGCTGTTTTGGGTGAAGCAGCAATAGAAAAACTTAAAAATTCGCATGTTGCCGTTTTTGGTGTTGGCGGTGTAGGCAGTTATGTAGTTGAGGCACTCGCACGAGCGGGTGTTGGAAAAATAGATCTTATTGATAACGATGTTTTTAATGCAACAAATATTAATCGCCAACTTTATGCTACACATAAAACATTAGGACAGTATAAGGTTGATGTTGCGAAAGACAGAGTATTTGACATTAATCCTGAATGCCAAGTAAACACACAAAAAATGTTTTATCTGCCTGAAAATGCAGATGCACTCGACCTATCAAAATATGATTATATTGTAGATGCCATTGATACAGTAGCAGCAAAGGTTGAGCTTGTAGTTCGTGCTAAAAAAGTTGGCACAAAAATTATAAGTAGTATGGGAACAGGCAACAAACTACATCCCGAACTTTTTGAAGTATCTGATATTTATAAAACAAGTGTGTGTCCACTTGCAAAAGTGATGAGAACTCGACTGAAAAAAGAGGGAATTAAAAAATTAAAGGTTGTTTATTCTAAAGAAGAACCTATTACAAACCCGGACAATGTTATAGGCTCGGTGCCGTTTGTTCCTAGTGTGGCGGGTTTAATTATTTCCGGAGAAGTAATAAAGGAGTTAGTTGAAATTGTTTAACACTGTGAAGATTGAAAATAAAAAAGGAACTAAGTTCATAGCTCATCGTGGACTTTCGGGACTTGAACTTGAAAACACAATTTCAGCTTTTGTTGCGGCTGGAAATCGTAGCTATATGGGCATTGAAACCGATGTTCACGTAACAGCCGATGGTAAATTTGTCGTATATCACGATAATACAACCGAGCGCCTTTGTAGTGATGACTTTAGAATCACTCAAACCGACTATAAAACGCTAAAATCATTAACACTTAAGCCTCAAAAAAATCGTACTGTTGGTAGTGATTTTATAATACCTGATTTGAAAGATTATTTGTCTGTATGTGCTTGTTACGAAAAAATTGCGGTGCTTGAACTAAAGGAAAGAATGACTACTGAACATATAAAACAAATTTATGATGAAGTAGAAAAATATCATAGCGCTGAAAAAACAATTTTTATATCATTTAGTCTTCAAAACTTAATTGATTTAAGACAGGCAGTGCCAAGTGCTAATATTCAGTATTTGGTTGAGATTTTTAATGATGATATACTAAACACTTTAAAAAAATATAGTTTTGATTTAGATATTGGTTATTGGGTATGTTCGAAGGATGTTATTGACATCTGTCATAAGAACGGAATCAAGGTTAATTGTTGGACAGTTGACAATCCAGGGGATGCTGAAAGACTTATTGATTGTGGCATAGATTTTATAACGAGTAATATATTAGAATAAAAATTAAACGGACAACTGATGTTGTCCGTTTTTTGTTTTATACTTTTACATATTCCTTTTTAGGAGCCTTGCCATATTCTTTGTAAAATGCACGATAGAATACCGAATAATCGTTAAATCCACATAACACAGCAGCGCGTGTAGGCGCAATTCCGTCAGCCAACATTCGTTTTGCATTTACTAGGCGTTTTGCATTTATGTAGTTTTGTACAGTAGAACCAGTAGCTGCTTTAAAACTGCGGCAAAGTTGCGCCTTGCTTATATAAAACTTATTGCATATTGAATCAAGAGATAAACTATCATTTATATGGTTGTTTATATATCGAACTATTTGTTGAACGGGTGAGTTGTCTTGTGTGGTAGTGTCACGATTTGATTTATAAACTTTATATACTTCGTTAAGGAGTGGTAACAGATTACAACTTACTTGCAGGTGGCGGTTTTGTGATTCGCTAAGTAAATTGTTGACAAGTAGATTATATATTTCGGGTTTAAATTCATCGCGTGAATATCTGTTGAATGTACCCGGTTCATGATTTAAAAAAGCTTCAAGTAATAAACCATCTTTATCAAAGGCTTTAAAAAAGTCTTCACTAAAATGCACTGAAAAACGTTCGTAAGGGCGTGATGCATCAATATCTATGTAATGTGATTCGGCGGGGCGCATCAATATAATATCACCTTGTGAAAGTGGATATTCATTACCTTCTATCAAAAATTTCCCTCTTCCGTGTACAAAAATATATAACTCAAAAGTATCGTGTGTGTGTAGTTTGAAGGAATCTTTATTTGGCTTTTCATCACAGTAATAATGACAGTTAAGGCCATCTTGTTTATGTGTAAAATATTTGCTCATAATATCACCAATTGGCATTATATCACACTTTGATAACATTTGCAATGTTTAAAGATAATATTTGCAATTCCATTGCTAAAAGTAATTTTGTATAATATATACAACAATGGTGTATTATGCCTATAAAAACATTGTGAATTTTTAAAAATGGAAGGTGTATTAGGAATGCAAATGACATTTCGTTGGTACGGTGAGGGCAACGATAAAATCTCACTGCAAGACATCAAACAGATTCCTGGTGTACAGGGAATAGTTTGGGCACTTCATGACAAAATGCCCGGTGAAATTTGGAGCGAAGAGGAAATCGCAAAGGTAAAGGCTCAGTGTGATGAATACGGATTTAACATTGATGTTGTTGAATCGGTTAATGTTCACGATGACATTAAAATTGGTCTTCCTACTCGTGACAAATATATTGAAAACTATATTCAAACAATACGCAATCTTGCTAAGTTTGGTGTAAAGGTTATTTGTTATAACTTTATGCCAATATTTGACTGGACTCGTTCAGATTTGTTCCATCCAGTTGGTGATGGTTCTACTGCACTTTTCTATGAAAAGGGTATGATTCAGGACGATTACAACGCAATGGCAAATTACATCCTTGATTTTACTGAAAAATACAATATGTCATTCCCTGGTTGGGAACCTGAAAGAATGGCAAAACTTGATGAACTTTTCAAAGCGTACGAGGGTGTTGACCACGAGAAACTTTGGGCAAATCTTAAGTATTTCTTAGAAAAACTTATGCCTGTTTGTGAAGAAACAGGAATCAAGATGGCAATTCACATGGATGATCCACCATGGGATATTTTTGGTCTTCCACGTCTTCTTATTGATGAGCCAAGTATTGATCGTTTCCTTAAGATGGTTGATAATCCATACAACTGTTTAACACTTTGTTCAGGTAGTCTTAATGCTAACCCTGATAACAATGTTGCTGATATAGTTAGAAAGCATTGTGATCGTATTGCTTTTGCACATATCCGTAATGTTAAGCATTTTGAAAACGGAGATTTCTCTGAAGCTAGTCATCGTGATTGTGATGGTGATACCCGTATTTTGGATATACTTAAGGCATATCACGACTGTGGTTTTGAAGGTTATATTCGCCCTGACCATGGTAGACATCTTTGGGGTGAAAAGGCTGGTACTGTTCGCCCAGGTTATGGTTTATATGATAGAGCACTTGGTATTATGTATATGCTTGGTGCTTGGGATACACTTGAAAAGGAGAGTAAAAAATAATGGAAAAAGTAATAGTTGTAACAGGCGCAGGTGGCGTACTTTGCTCAGGTTTTGCTGAATTTTTAGCAGGTAAGGGCGCTAAAGTAGCACTTTTAGACCTTAACGAAGAGGCTGCTGCAAAAGTTGCTGAAGGTATCAATGCTAAAGGCGGTGTTGCAAAAGCATACAAATGCAACTGCCTCGATAAAGCTGATATTGAAGCTGTTCACCAGAAAGTTCTTGCAGACTTTGGTAAGTGCGATATTCTTGTAAACGGCGCTGGTGGTAATAACCCACGTTGTACAACTGCGCATGAAGAATATGTTGCAGGTGATGAAACAGCTGAAGATTTTCTCACTTTCTTTAATATTGATGAAAAAGGCTTTGACTTTGTATTCGACCTTAACATGAAGGGCGTATTGCTTCCAAGTCAGGTATTTATGCCAGATATGATTGGTCGCAAAGGTTGTTCGGTTCTTAACGTTTCTTCAATGAACGCTTACCGTCCACTTACCAAAATTCCAGCATACTCAGCTGCAAAGGCTGCGGTAACTAACTTTACATCTTGGCTTGCAGTTCATTTTGCAAAAGAAGGAATTCGCGTAAATGCTATTGCTCCTGGTTTCTTTGTATCAAACCAAAATCGCGCACTTCTCTTTAACGAGGATGGTACACCAACACCACGTACTGATAAGATTTTGCGTTCTACCCCAATGGGTCGCTTTGGTGAAGCTGAAGAACTTCTCGGTACGGTAGAATGGTTGCTTGATGAAACTAAATCAGGTTTCGTTACAGGTATCACTGTTCCAGTAGATGGTGGCTTCTCTGTTTATTCAGGCGTATAAGCATCACTATAAGGAGAAAAATTTATGATGAATAACAACGTAAAAATTTACGGTTTTGCTGATGAAGCAAGTCCAATGATTGACGAACAAATTAAGGCTATGCACCGTAACGGACTTGCTGGTCTTGAAATTCGTAACGTAGATGGCACCTGGATTGCAGGTGTAGAAGTTGACAAAATTCGTGAAGTAAAAGCAAAGATGGATGCTGCTGGTCTTGAAACATGGTCTATCGGTTCATCTATTGGTAAAATAGACATTGAAACAGGCGATTTTGCAGCTCATATCGAAAACCTTAAAAAGATGATTGAATTTGCTCACATTCTTGATGCTAAAAATCTTCGTGCGTTCTCATTCTTTATTCCAAAGGGTAAGAATCCTGATGATTATAAAAATGAGGTTATGGATCGTCTTGGCAAAATGCTTGATGTTATGCGAGGCAGTGGAGTTACATTCTGTCACGAAAACGAAAAAGGCATTTATGGTGATATTGCATCTCGTTGTCTTGAAATTCTTAATACATTCCCTGAAATTGAGGGTGTATTTGATACAGCTAACTTTGTTCAATGTGGTCAAGATACTGCAGAGGCTTGGAATATGCTCAAATCACGCATTAAGTACGTTCACGTTAAAGATGCGAGAATGTCTGATGGTGTAGTAGTTCCTCCAGGCCGTGGCGATGGTAATTATAGCCTTATCATTCCTGAGTATTTGGCACAGGGCGGTACAGTATTTACTATGGAACCACACCTTACCGAATTCGTAGGACTTCAGGGTCTTGAGCGTGAAGGCGAGGAAAGCGCAGTAGGTGAAATTACTTTTGATAGTAATGATGCTGCTTTTGATTTTGCTTGTACAGAATTTAAGAAATTATTTTAAGGAGATTTAGGTTATGGAAATAGGCGTTCAGTTTTATACACTTCGCGACCATTGCAAAAATCTTGAAGATTTTGCTGAAACACTTAAAAAGGTAGCTGATATTGGTTACAAAAATGTTCAGATTAGTGGTGTTTGTGATTACGAACCAGAATGGCTTGCTGAGAATTTAAAGAAAAATGGTCTTAAGTGCGTTGTAACACACACTCCTCCTGCACAGCTTACTGAAGATGCAGCAAAGGTTTGTCGCAATCACGATATTTTCGGTTGTGATTATGTTGGCCTTGGTATGTACAATTTCTCTTTGACACGTGAAGGTAACCTGTATTCTGACTTTATAAAAGAGTATGCTCCTATTATTAAGACAATTAAAGAAAATGGAAAAACTTTCATGTATCACAACCATGCTAAAGAGTTTTTAAAAGTTGATGGCAAAACCATTATGGAAAAATTGGCAGAAGACTTTAAACCAGATGAACTCGGTTTCATTCTTGATACATTCTGGATTCAAGCAGCAGGTGGCAATCCAGCAGAGTGGGTTAAAAAGTTTGCAGGTCGTATTCCTGTAATTCACCTTAAAGACTATGCTTTCGAAGAAGATTTTAAAGTATTTGGCGACAATATAGCAGTAGTTGGTGAAGGTCTTATTAACTTTGATAAAGTGTTTGAAGCAGCTGCATGTAGTGGTGTTGACTATATGCTAGTAGAGCAGGATAACTGCCATGGACAAGATCCATTTGACTGCATTACGCGTAGTTATAATTACCTCAAATCTTGTGGTTTTTAATTGAAAGGTAGGAAATTTAATATGTCGAAAATTAAACTTGGTATAATTGGCTTTGGTAACATGGGTACAGGCCATACCTCTAACATTATGGGTGGTAACTGCCCAGAGGTTGAATTAGTTGCTATCTGCGACAAAAACCCTGATCGTTGCGAATTTGGTAAAAACAAATATCCAGATGCAAACATTACATACTTTACCGATGCTATTGAAATGCTTGATAGTGGTCTTATTGATTCATGCCTTGTTGCAATTCCTCACTATGACCATGCTAAATATTCAATGGAATGTATGAAACGTGGTATTCACGTAATGTGTGAAAAACCTGCTGGTGTTTATACTCGCCAGGTTCGTGAAATGATTGCTGAATCAGAGAAACATCCTGAAGTTGTATTTGGTATGATGTTTAACCAACGTACAAACCCTGTATATCGCAAGATGCACGAGCTTGTTCATTCTGGTAAATACGGTGAGATTCGCCGTACAAACTGGCTTATCACCAACTGGTATCGTTCACAGGCTTACTACAACTCAAGCGATTGGCGTGCTACTTGGGCAGGTGAAGGCGGCGGCGTTCTTCTTAACCAGTGTCCACATCAGCTCGACCTTTGGCAGTGGATTTGCGGTATGCCAGTAAAGGTTCAGTCAAAGATTAAGTATGGTGCTTGGCACGATATCGAAGTTGATGATGATGTAACAACATTCGTTGAATACGAAAACGGCGCAACAGGTGTATTTATTACTACAACAGGTGATGGTAAGGGTACTAACCGTTTTGAAGTTCAGATGGATGGCGCTAAGTTGGTTGTTGAAGATGACAAACTTACAGTTACTGAGTTTGAAGTTAAAGAGTCTGAATTTACCAAGACAAATACAGAGGTATTTGGCTCTATCAAGACTCACAATCTTGAAGTTGAAATCGAAAGCAAAAACCCACAGCACATCGGTGTTGTAAATGCTTGGGCAGGTAAAATCCTCCATGGCACACCACTTGTTGCTGAAGGAGCTGAAGGTCTCAAGGGCGTTATTCTTTCAAACGCTATGCACCTTTCTGATTTCTTAGGTCGTGAAGTAGAGATTCCATTTGATGAAGATCTTTATTATGAAGAACTTATGAAGCGTGTAGCTACATCAAAGAAAAAAGAAAACGTAACAGCAACATTTGCTGACACAAACGGTACTTACGGTAGCGCAAAGGTTTAATAAATAATTAATTAAGTAGTAGCAAATAATCTTTGCTACTACTTACGACTATCTAAAAGTAGGTGTTACTATGGATAAAGTTCGTATAGGTATTGTTGGTGTAGGAAATATAGGTACTGCTCATGCTAACACACTTTTTGGTGGCAAGGTAGAGGGCGCTGTTCTTTCTGCTGTTTGCGATATTTCATCAGCTCGTCAACAATTTTGTAAGGAAACTTACGAAGGTGTTAAGATTTTTGATGATTATAATGAAATGTTTGCCAGTGGACTTATTGATGCGGTAATCGTATCTACACCACATAAATTGCATTGCGATATTGCTATGGATGCTTTAAACGCAGGACTTAACGTTTTAGTTGAAAAACCTGTTGATATTACTGTTAGCAAGGCACGTGCAATTAACGAACTAGCAAAAAAGAGCGATAAAAAATTTGTTATTATGTTCAACCAACGTACTAATGATGTTTTTGCAAAAACACGTGAAATCGTTAAGAGCGGTAGTTTGGGTGAACTTAAAAGAACAGTTTGGATAATCACCAACTGGTATCGTACACAGCATTATTACGATTCAGCAGGTTGGCGTGCAACTTGGGCGGGTGAAGGCGGTGGCGTTATGCTTAATCAAGCGCCACACAATCTTGACCTTTGGCAGTGGATATGCGGTATGCCAGTAGAAGTACAGGCAAATTGCGAAGTAGGTAAATATCACAATATTGAGGTAGAAGATGATGTGACATTGCTTACTCGTTATGAGAACGGTGCTACGGGTATGTTTATTACTTCAACAGGCGAATTTCCTGGTACTAACCGACTTGAAATTTCGGGTACAAAAGGAAAAATTGTTGTGGAAAATGGTACGCTTAAATTGTGGAAATTGCCCGAGGATGAGCGCGATATTTGCTTTAATGCAACACAGCTTTTTCCAAGCATTAAATGTGAATATGAAGAATTTGTTTCACAAAGTAAAGATGGCGAAGCTCACATGAAGATTATTCAAAATTATGTAAATGCTATTCTTAATGGCGAGGAATTACTTTCACCTGGTACTGATGGTATTTATGAGCTAACTCTTTCAAATGCGGCTTATCTTTCTAGTTGGAAGGGCGGTATAAAAGTTACGCTGCCATTTGATGAGGCTGAATTCGATAAAGAATTAGGCGAAAGACAAAAAAATTCAAAAACCAATGATCCGGTGGAAAATAAAAATGCCAGTGGTAGTTATTCAAAACGTTGGCAGGTAAATTGGTAAAAGGTTATCCCGAGTGTTAAATCACTCGGGATTTTTTGATTATAAATTTAAATTATGAGCAATAATATTATATAAGTGCGATTTTTCTTGACAGTAGTATATATTAATAGTAAAATATAATAGATATTATCTTGGGGTATTATCACTATTTGAATTTGATTTTTACTCTGTGTTGGTAGAATACAGAAGATATATTACATAATTTTATTTTGATTGGAGGAAATTTTGTTTTAATGGGCGAAACCAAAAAGAAAACTCAAAAAAGCAGTAAAAAAGAAAATGTTTCTAACGCAAAAAAGGCTGTTCAAAATTTGGTAAGTGGTAGCAAAAGCACAACAAAAAAACAATCTAAAACTACTAAAAACACCAAATCATCAAATAAAAACACAACTAGAAAAACTACTTCTAAAAAGCAGTATAGTAATCAATCTAAAAAACGTGTTGCTGAGCCTAAAAAAACCACATCACCTGTAAAGATAATACCACTTGGTGGTCTTGGAGAAATTGGTAAAAACATTACCCTTTATGAATTCGAGGGTGATATGTTACTTGTGGATTGCGGAATGACATTCCCTGATGAGGATACACCAGGTGTTGATAGCGTAATACCTGATTTTACCTATGTGCTTGAAAACAAAGATAAAATCAAAGGTCTTGTGGTTACTCACGGACATGAAGATCATATCGGTGCAATACCATACCTTTTAAAACAGTTTAATGTGCCGATTTATGCTACTCGTTTAACAATTGGTCTTATTGCTGGAAAACTAAAAGAGCATAAACTTTTAGGCGATGCAAAACTTAACGAAGTTGCTGATGGCAAAAGTATAAACCTTGGTAAATTTAATGTTGAGTTTATACATGTGAATCACTCAATACCTGATGCGGTTGCTTTTGCAATCACTTGTGGAGCGGGGACTGTTGTACAGATGGGTGATTTTAAAATTGATACCACACCTATCGATGACAAGGTTATTGATCTTGCGCGTTTTGCCGAACTTGGCAAAAAAGGCGTTTTGGCGTTGCTTTCGGATTCTACTAATGCCGAGCGACCAGGCTATACTTCATCTGAACGTTTGGTTGGCGAATCGCTTTCAAACCTTTTTAAAAAGGCAGAGGGGCATCGTATAATTGTTGCAACATTTTCATCGAATATACACCGTATACAGCAAATTATTGATGAGGCTGCTCGTTGTAAACGTAAAGTTGCGGTATCGGGAAAAAGCATGATAAATGTTGTAAATATTGCTACTGAACTTGGATATTTGAATGTCCCTAAAGGTATACTTGTCGAGATTGAAACAATAAAGAATTATTCGCCTCGTGAATTGGTTGTGATAACTACCGGTAGTCAGGGTGAGCCTATGTCTGCGCTTACACGTATGGCAACAAACGAGCATCGTCAGGTAGAAATTGCACCTGGTGATATGATTATAATTTCGGCAACACCAATACCGGGAAACGAAAAGTTAGTTGATCGTGTTGTGAATGAGCTTATGAAACGCGGAGCTAATGTTGTATATGAAAAAATGTATGATGTTCACGTTTCTGGTCACGCATGTCAAGAAGAGCAAAAGTTAATGCTTAGCATAGTGAAGCCTAAATATTTTATACCAGTTCATGGTGAACAAAAACATCTTTATAAACATGCTCAACTTGCTTATGCTATGGGAATGGATTATAAAAATGTTATCATTGGTGCAAACGGAAATGTTTTTGAACTGACAGATAAAAGCATAAAATGCACAGAAACCGTACAAGCGGGTCGAGTTTTGGTAGATGGACTTGGTGTTGGCGATGTTGGTAGCATAGTACTTCGTGATCGTAAGCATTTAGCAGAGGATGGTATAATTGTAGTAACTGTTGCGATTGACAGTTTTACTCGAGAGGTCGTATCTGGTCCTGATATAGTATCACGTGGATTCGTTTTTGTTAAGGAATCTGATGAGCTCATGGAACAACTTGACAAAGTTGTATGTAATGTGCTTGAAAATTGCTATGTGTTAGGTGTAAAAGATTGGAACACCATAAAGACACGCATAAAAGATAATGTAGCGAAATTCTTGTATAACAAGACTCATCGTAGTCCGATGATTTTACCTGTTATTATGGAAGTATAGCGCATAAGAAGGCGTAAACGCCTTCGCTACATATTAATTTGCAAACTGAAAGGAAGTTTTATATATGAAGGTTATATTATTAGCTGATGTAAAAGGTCAGGGCAAAAAAGGAGAGCTTTGTAACGTATCTGATGGATATGCTCGTAACTTTTTGTTTCCTAAAAATTTAGCAATAGAGGCTAACTCAGCCGCTATGGGCGAGCTTAAAAGTCGTGAGGCAGCAGCTGCTCACCACAAACAAGAAGAAATTGATGCAGCAAAGGCAACTGCTTTAAAACTTGAGGGTAAAAGCGTTACAATTAAGGCTAAAGCTGGTAGCAATGGACGTCTTTTTGGAAGCGTTACTTCAAAAGAAATTGCTGAACAGGTTAATAAAGAATTAGGAATCACTATCGATCGTAAAAAGATGAGTGTGGCAGACATTAAAAACTTTGGCGAATATACTGCTGAAATCAAACTTTATGTTGGTATTACAGCAAAAATTACAGTAAAGGTAACGGAGTAACTTTGTTATGAGTGATAACAGATTAATTTTCGATATCGAGGGTGGTAGATTACCATATTCGGTGGATGCTGAACAGGCTGTTTTAGGTTCAATGATAATTGACCCTGTTTGTATAAATGAAGTGGCAGTAAGTGTTAGAACAGAATATTTTTATATTCCTCAGCACCGTGAAATTTATTCTGCGATTTCATCAATGTATGAACTCAGCCAATCCATTGATTTTATCTCACTTTTAGAGCGCCTTAAAAAAGATGGAGTTTATGATGAAGCCGGTGGTAAAGAATATCTTACCAAATTGGTGCAGACTGTTCCATCTTCTGCAAATGTTCTTACATACGTTGGTATTATTCGTGAACAGTATTACCAAAGAGCTCTTATGGGGGCAGCACAAGGAATAATTAAAGACATAAACGAAAATACGATGGATTCGGATAAGTTGATTGCCTCTGCCGAACAAAGAATTTTTGAAATTCGTGATGGTAAAGAGGTAGGTGGCCTTACACATATTAAGGATGTAATTTCGGCTGAAACTTATGATCGACTTACAAAAATGAATGATCCCGAAACTCGTAATGATTACATAGGTATACCATCAGGTATTGGTGAACTTGATAAGATGATCACCGGTCTTAATAAATCAGACCTTATTATACTTGGTGCGCGTCCTGGTATGGGTAAAACATCTTTTGCGCTTAATATTGCTCGAAATGTTGCTGTTAATGCGGGTAAAACAGTGTGTTTCTTCTCACTTGAAATGACACGTGACCAATTAGCACAACGTATGCTTTCGAGTGAAGCGGCAATAAAAAGTGAAAAACTTCGTACCGGCGATTTAGCACCTGAAGAATGGACAAGACTTACCCAAGCGGGTGAAAATCTTTCAAAGGCAGAAATCTTTTTTGATGAAACATCAAATATAACCGTACCTGAAATGAAGGCGAAATTGCTACGCATGAAGCGCGTGGATTTGGTTGTTATCGATTATCTTGGTCTTATGCATTCACCACGACATACCGATAATCGTGTTCAAGAAATTTCAGAAATCACTCGTAGCCTTAAAGTTATGGCAAAGGATTTAAAAATTCCTGTAATTGCTTGTGCACAGTTGTCTCGTGGTACCGAAGCAAAAGGCAAATCACACAAACCGGCTCTTTCGGACTTGCGTGATTCAGGTTCTATCGAGCAGGATGCAGATATCGTATTGTTCCTTTATCGTGATGCGTATTACGATGGCGAAAAGGGTTCAGATGAAGATTTAAGTGACACTACCAAATCAGAGTGTATAGTTGCTAAAAACCGTCATGGTGAAACTGGTACAATACCGCTTCATTGGGATGGTCAATATACAAGATTTACATCAGTGGATGTGTTCAGATAATGTTAAAAAAAGTAACCGAAGCGATAAATCGTTTCAAACTTACTACAAATATAAATCGCATTACAGTGGCGCTGTCTGGCGGCGCAGATTCGATGGCATTGCTTTATGCTTTGCTTGAACTTAAAAGTGATTTAGGCATAAAAAGCGTAAATGCTGCGCACTTTAATCATCAAATTCGTGGTGAAGAAGCGCTACGCGATCAAGAATTTGTTCAAAATCAGTGTAAAAAATTAGGTGTTCAGTTGGTTGTAGGTAGCGCAGATGTACCACAATTTGCAAAAGAAAATGGAATGAGCCTTGAACTTGCCGCACGTGAGTTACGGTATCAATTTTTCGAAACACTTGATACTGATGCTGTGGCTACTGCGCATACCGCAAGTGATAATATAGAAACTGTGCTTTTTAATATTACTCGTGGTACTGCTCTTTCGGGCCTTTGTGGTATTCCACCTAAACGAGATAAATTTATTCGTCCTTTGATTTTTTGTACTCGCAGTGACATAGAAAGTTACTGTGAACAAAATGACATCGGTTTTGTTACAGACAGCACTAATTTAAGTGATGATTATACCCGAAACAACATAAGGCACAATGTTGTACCTGTGTTAAAAGGGGTTAATCAATCGGTCGAAAATGCAGTTAGCCGTATGACATCCTCGCTTCGCGAAGATGATGATTTTATAAATGAATTTGTTCAAAAAGAATTTGAACGAATTTTTGCCCAAAACAAATTGTTATTAAACGGCTTTGATGGTTTACATCCTGCAATAGCGAAAAGGATTATTTCGAAATATTGTAGCATTTTAAATGTTGAAGTCGATTACTTTCATATTAATTCAATTTATGATATTTGCATTTCAGGTGGTAAGATAAATCTTCCACAAAATTATTTCGCATATACTTGTGATGGATATTTGGAAATAGACAATAATCAAAAAACTGTTTTAGATAGCGAGTTTTCAGTTGAGATACAAAAAACCGAAAATAATTTATTTGAAAATAAACAAAAAGTTCATAATTTGTTATTAAAAAATATACTCGATTGTGATAAAATAGTTGGGCAGTTAAATTTAAGGACCAGGGAATCGGGAGATACCATTCGCCTTAAAAACAAAAACTGCACTAAAACATTAAAAAAACTTTATTGTGAATATAAAATACCACTTGAAGAACGCAACAACTTGCCTGTGCTTTGTGACGACAAGGGCGTTGTTTGGGTTCATAAAATAGGTGTTGCAGAACGTTGCGCAGCAGATAGCGCAAGTAAAACAATATATACAATAAATGTTAAAAAAATTTAAGGGGATATATTATGGAAAGAGATGTGCAAAGCGTATTATTTTCTGAAGAAGAACTCAAACAAATATGCAAAAGACTCGGTGAAGAAATCACACGTGATTATCAAGGTAAAAATTTGCTTGTAGTTAGTGTTCTTAAAGGCGCTGTTGTGTTTATGGCTGACTTGCTTCGTGAGATTAAGTGTGATTGTCAGATTGATTTTATTGCCGTATCATCATATAGCGGAACAAAAACAACAGGTGTTGTAAAGTTTAAAAAAGACCTTGATATAGATCCTGACGGTATGGACATACTTATAGTTGAGGATATTTTGGATTCAGGTGTTACACTTTCATATTTAAGCAGTGTACTTATGGGTAGAAATGCCAACAGCATCAAAATTTGCACATTGCTTGATAAACCTGCAAATCGTAGAGCCGATATTAAGGCTGATTATGTTGGTAAAGAAGTGCCCGATGCTTTTATTATTGGTTACGGTCTTGATTATAACGAAAAGTACAGAAATTTACCATATATAGGTATCCTTAAACCATCGGTATACGAACAGAAAGGTGAGTAATAAATTTTGAAAAAGAATATTAAGAAATTTCTGCTTTATTTGGGTATTCCTCTTATACTCATAATGTCATTTACCGCAGTATCGCAGATTTCAAAAACCACTAATGAAACAAAGTATTACGAGATAGTTGAGATGATTGAAAATAATGAAATTTCAGAATTTTCGCTCAACTGTTATAGTGGCGACCTTACTTATACTTTGCGCGAGGATGGCAAGAAATATCATTATAGTGTAGCAGACCCATCACTTTTTTATAATGATGTTAATGAGATTGTAAGAGCAAACAACAAAGAAAATGCTCAAAATGAAGAACTTAAAATAAAATATGATTACAAGCAAGGTGGAGAAAGTTCTTGGCTTGTAGCGTTGTTGCCTAATATTTTGCTTATAGGCATTATGGTAGTGCTTGGCGTTTTCTTTATGAAGAAAATGAGTGGCTCTATGGGCGACAAAACAATGGGATTTGGTAAAGCCAAAGTTCGCAAGGATGATGGCAAACGTAAGACAACATTTGCTGACGTTGCCGGTGCTGATGAAGAAAAAGAAGAAATGGCAGAGATTGTCGACTTTCTTAAAGACCCTAAAAAGTTTAACGAACTCGGTGCTCGTATACCAAAAGGCGTATTGCTTGTTGGTCCTCCAGGAACAGGTAAAACATTACTTGCTCGTGCAGTAGCAGGTGAGGCAGGCGTTCCATTCTTCTCG
>JAZRKK010000072.1:0-29534 GCA_045646305.1 Acutalibacteraceae bacterium | reverse complement strand
AACAAAGCTGTAAATAAGGCGAAGCTTCAAGAAGAATTGGGCCTACCTCAAAAAGAAAATACGCCGATTATCGGCATTGTTACCCGTCTTGTAAAGCATAAAGGTATTGACCTTGTGAAATGTGTTTTTGAAGAGATTTTGGGCGCTGATGTTCAGTTTGCGATTTTAGGCTCGGGCGAATATGAGTTTGAAGCATTTTTTGATGAGATGGCTAAAAAATATCCTGAAAAAGTGGGACTTAAAATTGGTTTTGATGCTACACTAGCTCATCGAATTTATGCCGGCGCTGATATTTTCTTAATGCCTAGCAAAAGTGAACCCTGTGGCTTGGCACAGATGGTGGCGCTTCGCTATGGTACAGTGCCGATTGTTCGTGAAACAGGTGGTCTTAACGACACCATTACCGATAGTGGTGATGGCGAAGGTAATGGCTTTACCTTTAAAAACTTTAATGCTCACGAAATGCAAAATGCAGTTTGGCGCGCTCTTACGGGTTATAGTGATAAAAAAGGTTGGGATATACTTCGTAAACGTGGTATGAACTGTAACAATAGTTGGGGCGCATCAGCAGGCGCGTATATTGGCCTTTATAAAGAACTTGCTGGTAAGAAATAATATAAAATTTGCAGGGCTATCAAGCCCTGCAAATTTAATGAGGTACATAAATTATGCCAAATATAATCGAAATAATAAAAACCATAATGCTCGGCATTGTTTAGGGTATTACTGAATGGCTTCCGATAAGCAGCACAGGACACATGATTTTGGTTGACGAGTTTATGAAACTAAATGTCCGTGATGAGTTTATGGATATCTTTTTGGTGGTAATCCAACTCGGCGCGATTTTAGCTGTTGTTATACTGTTTTGGGGCAAACTTTGGCCGTTTAATTTAAAATGCGCACAAGGTGAAAAAATCGTAAATGTAGACAAAATATTGCTGTGGGTAAAAATTCTTATAGCAAGTATTCCTGCGGCTATTATTGGACTTTGCTTTGATGACCAGATAGATGAAATGCTGACGGGCGATATGCGCGCTTTTGTGGTAGCGGGTGCGCTTATAGTTTATGGTATTCTTTTTATAATCATAGAAAGCTTAAAGAAAAAAGAAACCTTGACAGACCTTAACAAAATGCCGTATCTAACGGCGTTATACATAGGCCTTATTCAGTGTTTATCACTAGTTCCCGGTACTTCAAGAAGTGGCTCGACTATACTTGGCGCTTCACTTCTTGGCACATCAAGAACCGTTGCGGCTGAATTTTCGTTCTTTTTGGGTATTCCCGCAATGTTTGGCGCAAGTGCGATAAAATTGCTTAAATTCTTCCTTGATGGATTTACCTTTACAACAGAAGAAGTAATAATTATGCTTGTGGGCTGTGCAGTATCTTTTGTTGTATCAATTCTTGCAATTAAATTTTTGGTATCATATATTAAAAAACATGATTTCAAAGCGTTTGGCGTTTACCGAATAATTTTAGGTCTTGCGGTGATTTTGTATTTTGCTTTAAGTAAATAATTTAACAAAATTACGTTTTAAATTTTGTTAGATGTTTGAATTGACAACATAATATAACAATGGTAAAATTATAATAGAAAATTTCACAAAGCAGATCGAGGTCTGTTTAGGAAATATTATTTTAAACAAAGCGATCTGTTTTTACAGGTCGCTTTTTGCGATTTTGATTTAACCAAAGTTGAAGAAAACACAAATACATCAGAAGAAGAGAGAGGCTCTTTGAGGTTGTATGATGTTCTAGCATTAGAACCGAACTTTTTCTCCGATACGAGATGTCTATTTTTAAATGCTTGTAGTGTAGGAGATGAAAATCAAAACGCAGCGGGAAACACGATGTTAAAAGCTTTTAAAGACACAGGAATTGATACAGTTGTTGGTTATGTAAATGTAGTTTATTTTCGTGAAAACAATGGTATAGTTGATTTGAGTTTTGGAAGTGAGCGTTGGGCAAAAGTTTTTGTTTGCGGATTAAGTAATGGTTTGACTGTGCAAAATGCAAAGAATGCTGCAGTAGCAGATGCAATAGAAAGTCTAAAAGATTTGGAAGAATTGGATGAGGAAAAACAATACGAGGATGCATTTGCAGAAGCACAAGGGTATGGTTTGGTTGATATCGCAATAGAAGGAAATGCTAATCAAATAGTTAAACACTAAAGTAATATGAAAGGAGTTATTGTTATGAAAAAAATATTATTGTTTACGCTTTTTTGTATGGCTGTAATAGGAATGTGTGCTACAATAGGGTTAATACTGGTAAAAAAAGACACTTTGACTACACAAAAAAATATAGAAAAGAGCATAGAAGTTGATAACGAAAGTACGGTTGTTTTATCTCCACAAGATGAATCTGTAAAAACAGAAATAGCAAAATATTCTGACACAACAATAGATTTTAGATTTAACAAACAGGAAAAAATAGAAGAAAGAAATTACAATCTTACTTTTTCAAAAATAGGATGTATTACATCGGATGATATGACGTCTAATGTAACATATAAAAGCGATACTGGAGATGAGGTATCATACGATTTAGAAACAGGTAATATAACTATGGCGTATTTTCATTCGCTTGAAACTGAAAAAACAAAGGATAGTATAGACTTGTTTAAGGCAGAAGATATTGCGTACGAGTTTGCTTCTAAAAATTGCGATATTGAAAAATACGTTTTAGAAGAAAAAGAGGAACGCGATAATGGATATATGATATCATATTTTAAACAAATTTGTGGTTATAGAACTAATGATAGAGTTAGGGTTTTAGTAGGTTTTGATGGCTCTATTGTTTGGACTACAATAAGGCTATATGCTATCGATGAACAAGATGTTAGTGTTGATGAAAATTGGTTTAAAACACAGATTAAAAAAACAGAAGAAGATAACCCTAATATCGTAATCGAAGATACTTGGATAGAGCGAGATGGCAAAAGTATTTATTTTTGTATAAAAAATACCATAGAAAAAGATGACTACGTATCGGCAAGTGTGAAAAGAATTGAACTTTAGAAGAAGACAGAGAACTGTCCCCTGATTGCTCTGCGGTAATTTTGTATTTTGCTTTAAGTAAATAATTTAACAAAATTACGTTTTAAATTTTGTTAAATATTTGAATTGACAACATAATATAACAATGGTAAAATTATAATAGAAAATTTCACAAAGCAGATCGAGGTCTGTTTAGGAAATATTATTTTAAACAAAGCGATCTGTTTTACAGGTCGCTTTTTGCGATTTTGAATTTCGGATTGAGTAGTTTTGTATGAAAAGGAGAGTTATCATGAAAAAATATTTAGTTTGTATTTTGATAATAAGCATGTTCATCTTATGTTCTTGCAAAACGAATATATCTACCATCTCAGATGATCAACAAGCATCGGCGTTATCAATGGTTGAAACTAATCAAAACAACTCTGAAAACGAAAGCAAAATTAATGATGTTGATGATGGATTGAAAAATCAAAAAACTGTAATTAACGTAGATTCCAAATCTGCAAAAATGAGTTTTGTAGGTTCAAATGATAACATTTCAACCGTTGAAAAAGAATATTTGCTTGATAAAGTTTCTGCGTTTGAGAAATATACCAAAGAAAATATGCCGAACAAAAACTTTAATGTTTTGGGAGTAGAATATAAAGACGTTCCATATTATCAAAGTGAAAGAAATTCATACACGGATGAAGATTATGATGAATTTAAAAATGACAAAGTGGAATTTCACATTTCAAAGAATGGTATGGTTACTTTTTTCTCTTGCAATGAACCATTAAAAGTTTTTTCTGATGAGAACAAACAATCTGAAGAACTTGCAAAAAAATATCTAGAAATAATATTACCTGATTACAAATACGATATAGTTAGAAAATATCAAATCGATGCAATTGATAAATATACGTATCAGTTTTTCAAGACAATTAATGGCGTTCGCACATCAGATGGAGTTTCTATATCTCTAAACTCTAATGGAGAACTTAAATCATATATTATTCACGACATTGGTAAATATGATAACATTGAAATTAAAGATTTTAATATTGATGATTTTTTAAAACGAGTGGATGAATATGTTAAAGAGGGATATAACAAATCATTGGTAGATTATAGTTTGTCCGATGATGGACCGTTTTTAAAAGTTTTTACAGATGATAAACTCGAACTAAATATACCGATTGTAATAAATGTAAAGTCTGAAGAGGGCAAGGAGTATAAATTTAGAGAGCAAGTTGTTTTTGAATTAAATTAACATAAGATAGACAAATCATGGCAACACAACACAGGGGATGGTTCTCTGATTGACTCATCCCCTGTCTATGTGAATAAAAATCAAATGGAAGATAAACTTAATAGTGGCAACGAAGAATATATAAATTATGTAAAGAGATACATATATTGTGGGATGGATTTATGTGTTGTTTTAGGAAATGAAAATCAAGTGGTAAAACATTAAGTGTAGTATTTGAAAGGAAATAATTGCTATGAATAGAAAATTTGCAATAATAATTATTGTCGTATTGCTAATAGGTTTAGGTTGTGCTTTTGGATTTGATAACGTATCGGAATTAACACAAAACTTAAAAAATAGCAATAAAGAAACAGTAGAAACCTTTATAGTGGGGAATGGGGAGCAATTTTCTACAGAAAAAACACAAATTTCACAAGGCAGTCAGAAAGCAGAGAGTGAGATAACCTCAACAAGAACTGATATACAACCGTTGACAGAAGATGATAACATCTTAAAGACTGAAATTTCTAAATATAGTAATACAACGGTCGATTTTAGGTATAATAAACAGGAAAATATACAGGGAAAAGGTTATGATATTTCTTTTTCAGGATTTAGTTCTAATTATAACCCAACAAAAGTTGTCTATAAAAATGATGTAGGAGATGAGTTTGAATACGATATTGAAACGGGTAAATTATGTAACATAACATTAGAGTCTAATGTGGTTGAAAAAAACGTTGATAGCATCGATATAGAAGCGGCGCAAAAAATTGCTTTAGAATACTTTCCGAAAGGTTGTAACATTAATGAGTATACTAATGATTTATGTGTAGAAAGTAAAGATGGATATGCTGTTTGGTATACAAGATTTATTGGTAAATATATAACTACCGATGCATTTCGCATAAAAATTGGATTTGATGGTTCAATAGTTTATATAAACGATGCAACAGATGTATTCGAGGGTAAAAATATAAATTTTGATGAAAGCTATGTCGATGCAAAAATAGCTGAATATATCAATGGTGAAGAAAATTTAGAGTTAGAATCTGTAGTTATATTAGAAGATAATGGGCAGATTTGCGCATGTTGCTCCTTTAGTCAGACTTTTTCTAGTGGTGCCATTTCAGCCTATAATATTAATATTCCAATTAAGTAAAAAAGAAAGACAGTTACAATCAGTTGGCAACACAGGGGATGGTTCTCTGATTGACTCATCCCCTGATTGACTCAGGTCGCTTTTTGCTGTTTTGATTTACGGATGAAAAGTTTAAATAAAACAAAAAAGGAACATAAAAATGAAAGATTATATAAATGAAATGCCCAGAGAAACATTAACGGTACAAAACATACGCAATGACCTTAAAAAAACGCATAATAAAACTTTATGGATAGTATTGTCATTTGGTGTGTTATCTGTGCTTATGTTTGCGATGCTTGTAAATGTTAATCAAAAAAATATGGTTAAAGATCTTGCATATTATGTTTCTTATGTTCTGGCTATTCTTGTTTTTGTTTGCACAGCATTAGAGATAATTTTTTATATTAGGGCGATGGTTCAACTTAAACGAAAAATAACAATCGTTACCGATTGGTTAGTTGATATGCGTGAAGATGTAGATTTGCGCCGAGGTATGTACCATCGTTATATAAACTATACAGAGCTAACATTTGCAAAATATGGAAAATTCAGGTTACATACAGATACATACGGCGATACGAATTATCCGTGGAGCAAGATGTACGCTATGAGTAATCAAGGCGTATGTAACTATTCAAATATTAATGATGAGTTTTATTTGGTTATATCAAATGATAAGAAGCCCAAAATACTTAAAATATATAATCAAAAATTGTTTGAACTGAGATAATGTCAAGGAGATATTAGATTGAAAAAGAAAATAATAATCATTTTAATATGTGCTGTTTTTATTGCAGGGATTGTTACTTCAGTTTGTATTTATAAGCATTATCATCCAACCTATTGGCGTTATAACGATAGTTTTATAATTGGTAGTACCAAAGAGCAAATTATTGAAAAATATGGTGAGTTTGACAGTCAAAAAGACTCGAGCGGTAATGTTGAAAGTTATATGATACGTGATAATACACCTGAATTGATAATGAGTGTTGATGATTCGTTATGGTATGATATAACTTTTAAAGATGGAGTAGCAGTAAAAGTTGAATTGCGCAATGGATACACAGGCGGATGATAAGAAAATAACTAATAATGCATAATGCAGTGTTGCGTTATAACGCATCAATCGGTAAAATCAAAAAAACACTTGATTTTATTTTGTTTTGTGTTATAATATGTGTAGTGAAATATTTTTTAAAGAAAGGTGAGTGGTCTTGACCGCTCACTTTTGTTTATGAAAGGTGGGTTTAATTTATGGCAGGTGTAGCAGATAAAGTTTATGACCTTGTTAAAGATACGGTTGAATCTTGTGGCGTAACTCTTTGGGATGTTCGCTTTGTGAAAGAGGGCGCATCGCACTATTTGCGTATTTTTATTGATAAACCAGAGGGCATTTCTATCAACGATTGTACCGATGTATCTCATGCGGTTGATCCTGTGATTGACGAAGCAGATCCAATAGATGGCTCATATTACTTAGAGGTGTGTTCACCCGGTACCGAGCGTGAACTTAGTCGTCCTCACCATTTTGAATATGGTATAGGAAAAGAAATTACAGTAAAACTTTTTAAAGCGATTGATGGAAAAAAAGAGTTTACAGGCACACTAAAATCATACGATGGTGACATAGTATTGGTTATAGATGATAAAGAAATTACTTTTGAAAAAGGCGCTTTTTCAAAAGTGCATATATTTGAAGCATTTTAAAATAAATTAAGAATAGAGGTAATTAAAAAATGGCACGCGTAAAAATGACAGCAAAAGAAAAAAGAGAAAACAAAGAGCTTTTTGAAGCGATAAGATTTATGGGTCAGGAAAAGGGTGTTCCTTGCGAATTTATAGCAAACAAAATAGCCGAGGCTATTACTGTGGCTGCTCGTAAAGACTATGCAGGTAACGACATTGTAAATTGTGTTATTGATGTTGAAAACGAAGTTTTCCTCGTAACAGTACGTAAAGAAATTGTTGATGAAGTTGAAAATCCATATACTCAAATCAGCCGTGAAGATGCAATTGCTATCGATGCTAAATCGGTTGAAAATGGTTTTGTTGATATAAAACTCGACCCTAAAAAGTTTGGTAGAATTGTAGCACAAAATTCAAAAAACAACTTCCGTCAAGGTGTTAAAGAGGTTGAACGTGGTCAGGCTCTTGCTGAGTTCCAAAGCCACAATCGCGAAGTTATAACAGCAGTTGTAAAGCGTGTAGATCCACAAAGTGGAAACGCAGTGCTTGAAATTGGTCATAACGAGGCAGTTCTTCCTCGCGCTGAACAGGTTCCGGATGAAGAAATCGTAGAAGGTCAGCATATCAAGGTTTATGTTGTAGATGTTAAAGAAACAGATCGTGGTCCACGCATCATGCTTTCACGTACACACCCAGGTCTTGTTAAACGTTTGTTTGAAACCGAAGTTCCTGAAATATTTGATGGAACAATCGAAATAAAATCAATCTCACGCCAAGCAGGTGCTCGTACAAAAATGGCAGTTTGGTCTGAAAATTCAGAAATCGATGCTATCGGCGCTTGTATCGGTCAACGCGGCGCTCGTGTAAACAAAATTGTTGAAGAACTCGCTGGCGAAAAGATTGATATAGTTAAATACAGTGAAGACCCAGTAGAATTTATTAGTGAGGCACTTTCACCAGCTAAGGTTGTATCTGTTGAAATCCAAAGTGCAGATCCAAAGGTATGTCTTGCTCGTGTTCCTGAATCTCAGTTATCACTTGCAATCGGCAACAAAGGACAAAACGTTCGTCTTGCTGCTAAACTTACCGGTTGGAAAATCGATATTCACCCTGAAAGCGGATTTTTTGGTGAATAATATATAAATGATAATTTAAAGGAGAGTTTTGATTTGTCAGCAAAAAAAATACCATTACGTATGTGTATAGGTTGTCGCCAAATGAAGCCAAAGGCGGAACTTGACCGAATTGTAAAAACACCTACTGGTGAAATTGTTATAGATAAAACAAATAAACTTGCAGGTCGAGGCGCATATATTTGTAAATGCACAGACTGTTTAAAAAAAGCCGAAAAAACCAATGCGTTAGCGCATACTTTTTCTATGGCGGTTGATAAACAAATATACTCAAATTTGATGCAAGGTTGTGAAGAGAGTGAATGATAAAATACTTACTCTGTTAGGCTTTGCTTCAAAGGCAAATAAACTCTCGTACGGATTTGATTCAGTATGTACTTCTCTTTCTAAAAACAAGAGTAATTTGGTGCTGATAGCAAATGATATATCACAAAAAAGTCAAAAGGAAACAATATTTTTTGCCAACAAGTTTAAAACTCAGGCTATTGTTTTACAAGATTACGATATAAACACTTTATCCCATGCGGTAGGTAAAAAATGCGGAATATTATCGGTTAATGATATTTCGTTTTCACAAGGCTTGTTATCAGCCATTAATGCAAGGAGGAACTTAAATGATAAACAGATATAAAATCAGTGATTTAGCAAAGGATTTTGGCATTCCCTCTAAGGATATTATAGCATTGGTTGCTACACTTACAGGGGAAGAAAAGAAATCTTCTGCGGTTCTTATAGAAAATGAAATTGCTTTGGTGTTTGATGCACTTACAAAGAAAAATTCAGTTAAAAGTTTTGATGCTTACTTTGCAACAGGCGCCGAAATTCGCGCTGCCCAAGCTAAGAAAAAGCAAGATGAAAAAGATAGAAAATTAGCAGAACAAATGGCTATCTTAGAGCAGTTGAAAGCAGCAGCCGCTGCTGCGGAAGGCAAACCTGTTCAAAAGAAGGAAGAGCCAAAAGCAAAGGCAGAAGAAAAGCCAAATAAACCACAAGAGAAAAAGCCAGAACCTAAAAAAGAAGAGCCTAAAAAGGCTAAGCCAGAGGTAAAGGCTGAACCTAAAAAAGAACCAGTTAAAAAAGAGGTTGCTAAAAAAGAAGAACCTAAAAAGGTTGAGAAAAAGGAAACCAAGCCTTACGATGGTCCACTTGTTGCTCCACCTAAAAAGGAAAAGAAACCTGGCGAGGCTCCAAATCGTGGCCCTGCACAACTTCGCCACGTTGATACACGTACTTCAAACGTTAATATTGAAAAATATAACGAAAAATATGAAAATATTGCTCCTGCAAATGCAATGCGCGACAACTACTCACGCAAACAAAAGATTAAACAAAAGTCACAAGACTACAAACGTCCACAGGGCGCTAAGCGTGAAACCGAGGCTGACAAGTTGCGCAGAATGCAACTTGAGCGCATCAAGAAAACTCCTATTACCGTTACTGTTGGTGATGAAATCACAGTAGGCGAACTTGCTGCTGCTATGAAAAAGACTGCCGCAGAGGTTATCAAAGAATTGCTTAAACTCGGAATGATGGCTACTGTTAATCAGGTCATCGATTATGATACTGCTGAAATAGTTGTTACCGAAATGGGCGCAAAGATTGAACGCCAGGTTGTAGTTACAATTGAAGAAAAGATTATGGATGTAACTGAGGACTCAGCAGAGGATCTAAAACCACGTAGCCCAGTTGTTGTTGTAATGGGTCACGTTGACCACGGTAAAACATCACTTCTTGATGCTATCCGTGACACAGCCGTTACTAATACCGAAGCGGGTGGTATTACACAGCATATTGGTGCTTATAGAGTTAAATGCAAGGGTGAGGACATTACTTTCCTTGATACCCCAGGACACGCAGCGTTTACCGCAATGCGTCAACGTGGTGCGATGGCTACTGATATTGCAATCTTGGTTGTAGCTGCTGATGATGGTATTATGCCACAGACAATCGAAGCTATAAATCACGCTAAGGCTGCCGATGTTCAAATAATTGTTGCTATTAACAAGATGGATAAACCTACTGCTAATCCAGATAGAATTATGCAACAGTTAACCGAGCACTCACTCGTTCCAGAAGAATGGGGCGGCGATATTATATGTGTGCCAGTTTCTGCAAAAACACACGATGGTATTGATAATTTGCTTGAAAATGTATTGCTTGTAGCAGAAATGCTTGAGCTTAAAGCTAATCCTGATCGTAGAGCTAAGGGTGTTGTAATTGAAGCCCGCCTTGATAAAGGTCGCGGTCCTGTGGCTACATTGCTTGTACAAAATGGTACTCTTAACGCAGGTGATATCGTTGTTGCTGGTACATCAGTAGGCCGTGTAAGACTTATGACAGATGAACACGGCAACGTTGTAAAAACGGCAGGTCCTTCTGTGCCTGTTGAGATTATCGGTCTTGCTGAAACACCTGATGCAGGTGACAATTTTGATGCCGTATCTGATGAGCGTTTGGCACGTGAACTTGTTGAACAACGTAAAGAAAAGATTAAAAACGATATGTTTAACGCAAAAGAAAAGGTTACTCTTGATAACCTCTTTAGCCAACTTAGTGATGGCGATCTTAAAGAACTTAATGTTATTATTAAGGCTGACGTTCAAGGTAGCGTAGAGGCAGTTAAGGAAAGCCTTGTAAAACTTTCTAACGAGGAAGTAAAGGTTAGTGTTATCCACGGTGGCGTTGGTGCTATCAACGAGTCTGACGTAATGCTTGCTCAGGCTTCAGGTGCTATTATCGTAGGCTTTAATGTTCGCCCTGATGCAGTTGCAAAAGCAACCGCAGAGCGTGATGGTGTAGATGTTCGTACCTATCGTGTAATTTACGACTGTATCGAAGAAATTGAAGCTGCTATGAAGGGTATGCTTGCTCCTAAGTTCCGCGAAGTTATCCTTGGATCTGCTGAAGTTCGAGACACTTACAAGATTTCCAATGTTGGTACTATTGCAGGTTGTCATATCACTAATGGTAAGGTAACCCGTGCTTGTCAGATTCGTGTTGTACGTGATGGTATTGTTATTTGTGAAGATACTATCAAGTCACTTCGCCGTTTCAAAGATGATGTTAAGGAAGTAGCTCAAGGTTACGAATGTGGTATAGGTCTTGAAAAGTTTGCCGATATTAAAGAGGGCGATGTATTTGAAGCCTTTATTATGGAGGAATATAAAGATTAATGGCTGGATATAAAATTAATCGTGTAACAAGTGACATAAGACTTTGTCTTTCTGAACTTTTGCGTGAGGTAAAAGATCCTAGAGTTAGTAAAATGTTAAGTATTGTAAAACTTGATGTTACTGGCGATATGTCTTATGCTAGTGTTTATGTTAGCGCAATCGAAGGTAGCAAAAAAACAGAAGAATCAGTAAAAGCCCTTAACAAGAGCGCGGCGGGCTATATCCGCCGCGAACTTGGAAGTAGACTTAAACTTCGTAAGGTGCCAGAGCTTCGTTTTATTGCTGACAACTCAATCGAAAATAGCGCACATATTTCAAGAATTATAGAGTCTTTTGACAAATAAAAGTTAAAAGATGTCACGAAAGGAAGTGACAAGTTTGATGAGCAATTGCATTGACTTTACTTTTAAAGATACAGTAAAGTTTTTGAAAAAGAATGATAATTATATCATCCTTACCCACGCTTCTCCTGATGGAGATACATTAGGTGCAGGATATGCGCTTTATTATGGTCTTAAACAGTTGGGTAAAAGCGTAGAGGTTATATGCCCTGAGGTGATACCTGCTAAATACGGTTATTTTGCGTGTGAAACCGATCATGTGCATCGTGAAAATGCTGTTGTGATTGCGGTTGATGTAGCCGATAAGCGTTTGCTTGGTGCGCTTCAAAATGATTTTGGTGATTTTGTTGATCTTAACATTGATCATCATATATCTAATGTACGTTATGCCAAGGCGCTTTATCTTGATCCAAAAGCGTCTGCTACTTGCGAAATGATATATGAATTGCTTTGCTCTTTAAAGGTAAAGTTTAACGATACAATAGCTAAAGCATTGTATACCGGTATGTCTACCGATACGGGATGCTTTAAGTATTCTTGTGTTACCGCAAAAACACATAAAATCGCAGCTGAATTGTATAATTACAATATTGAAGCTGATCAAATAAACAAGATAATGTTTGACACCAAAAGCAAGAAGTTGCTTACTCTTGAAAGAATGGTGCTTGATACCGCTGAATATCATTTTAATGATAAATGTATGATGATAACAATTACTGCTGCTATGCAGGAAAAAACTGGATGCAGCGGCACTGACCTTGAAGGACTTGCATCTATTCCACGCTGTGTAGAAGGTGTTTTGGCGGGTGTTACGCTCAAACAAACTGGCAGTGACTCTTATAAAGCATCATTGCGTACTTATGATCCTTTAGATGCATCCAAGATATGTAAAAGTTTAGGTGGCGGCGGTCATAAAAATGCTGCAGGAGTAACACTGAGCGGCGATTTGAATGATGTGAAAGCCCTAATTCTTGAGGCGGTAAAGAGTCAGTTGGAGGAAAAGAATGCTTGGACTTCTGCTAATAAATAAACCGCAAGGCATAACATCTTTTGGTGCAGTATCTCGTATAAAACGTTTAGCTGGTGAGAAGCGAGTAGGTCACACTGGTACGCTTGACCCAATGGCTACGGGTGTTTTACCGATATTTGTAGGTAGAGCAACGGTTTTATCACAGTATTTGCTTGATGCCGATAAATCTTATACTGCTACGATAAAGTTGGGCATATCTACGGATAGTTGTGATATTACAGGCAATGTAATATCACAGGCTGATGTTGATAGCGATTTAAATTTAAAACCTGTTTTGCAAAAGTTTGTTGGAAAACAGATGCAAATCCCACCAATGTATAGCGCGATAAAACAAAATGGTGTGCGCATGTATGAGTTAGCTCGCCGTGGTGAAACGGTAGAAATTCCTGCTCGTGAGATTGAGGTTTTAAAACTAGAACAAACTTCAACAATTAATGTCCAAAATGAATTTGATATTGATTGCACTGTTTCAAAAGGCACGTATATACGATCACTTTGTCGTGATATTGGCGAGGCTATTGGTTGTGGTGCTACGCTTACATCTCTTTGTAGAACAGCTACAGCAGGTTTTAAACTTGATAGATGTGTTGATTTAGAACAGCTAACAAGTGAAAATATAAATGATTATATTTTGCCTTGTGATTTGGCTGTGGAGTATATGCCAAAACTTGCAATAAGCGAAAAACAGGCCGTTAGATTTTCTAATGGGGGAGAGCTTAGTCTAGATCGTATTAAATATGATGAATATGAGGAAAAAGCTCTTTATCGTGTATATTTCGAAAATAAGTTTTTAGGTTTAGGCCGTGCTGATTTAGATAAAAAACTTTTAAAAATTGAATGTTTAGTAGATAGGATGGTGTAAAAAATGAAAACTGCAATAGCGCTAGGTACCTTTGATGGTTTGCACGCAGGCCACCGTGCTGTAATTGAAAAAACAGCCGATTTTTATAGCGTTGCAGTTACATTTAAGATACCACCTAAAAATATAATCTCGGGTGATGCTCAACTTTTGATGTTGCCACAACAGCGAGAATTATTACTAAACAAATTAGGTGTCGATAAAGTAGAAATGCAAAAATTCGAAGATGTTCGTAATATCGAGGCTGATGATTATCTCGAAAAAATATATGGTATGTATAAGCCATCAAGAATAGTTTGTGGATATAATTATCGATTTGGAAAAAATGCTTTGGGAGATACCGAACTTTTAACTGAATTTTGCAAGAAAAACGATATAGAATTTTGTTGTGTGTCAGCACTTTGTGATGGCAAAAATGAAATTTCATCGACCGTTATACGTGAATATATAAAAAACGGTGAAATTGAAAAGGCAAATAATTTGCTTTTTGAAAACTTTTCGTTCGAGTCTGAAGTCGTACATGGTGATGAACGAGGCAGGACATTAGGTTTTCCAACAGCTAACCAAATATATCCTGATTTGCTAGTAAGAGCAAAATTTGGTGTCTATATATCACGTGTAACAATTGATGGAAATACTTATGCTGCTATTACCAATGTTGGCATAAGGCCAACTTTTAAAACCAATGTTATAGGTTGTGAAACTTATATTAAAGGTTTTTGTGGTGATATTTACGGTAAAGTAATGAAAACTGAGCTTGTTAAATTTATACGAGAAGAGAAAAAGTTTAACACTTTAGATGAATTGAAACAAGCGATTTTAAATGATGTAAAATTAATTGAAGAATAAAATAGGAGGTTAACACAATGAAAAAGTTTTTAAGTTTGTTTTTGTGCTTGGTTTTTATACTAAGCCTTTCGGCATGTGAAAAGTTTGATGATAATTATGGCAAATCATCTTCAGCAACTAATCAAACACAAAAAGAAAATGAGCAAGACAAACAAACATCTAGCGAGGAAATTAAAATACCTGAAATTAAGTCGGATGACAGCGTTATGCCTACCTATGTTGACATAAGCCTATATGATGAGGAAAATTATGCTGATATTTATTTAGGTAAAGAATTTGAGTACAAAGTCACCTATGTTGGCAGTGCGCTTAATGTGCCTTCAAATTATAAAAATATTACCGAAGATGGTTGGTCATTGCTTTCTTCTGATGAATACAATGAAAACTCACAGGTTTTAGCGGGTAAATCAATTGAGGTAACTTTTATTAATGAATATCAAAAGCAAATAACTGCTGTTTTTTATAATGACAAAAAATCATCTGTTTCTCTTAAAAAGTGTCCGATAGTTAAGTTTATTATAAAAGAAAACGGTCTTTTGAACGAAGAGTCGCAATATGGTCAGTTTTGGATTAATGGCATTAGCAACGTGTCTGCTATAACTGATACAATCGAACTTTTAGGTTCACCATCACATTTTTATAAAGTTTCCGAAAATAAATATTATCTTGATTGGTTTATAACTGAAAAGGATCGCCGAAGCGGAATTACAATTTATATTGATACTGCTGAAGATGTTATAGATGCGATAGAGTTTTCTTATTATTAATGGGGTGCTGTAATGAAATACAACCATTCTTTTTCATCGGCAGATATTCTTTTGCCGAAGAGTGATTTTGAAAATTGGGCGGTAATCGCCTGTGATCAATACACTTCTGAACCAGAGTATTGGGAAAAAGCAACATTAGCGGCAGGAGATAAACCTTCTGCGTTAAATATTGTTTTGCCAGAGGTTTATTTGTCTGCTGATAATAGCAAGCAAATAGATAAAATCAACAGCAACATGCAAGAATATATTGAAGGAAATATATTTAATCAATATACTGATAGTTTGATATATGTAGAAAGAATACAGTCGGATGGTAAATGCCGCCGAGGGATCGTTGGTAAGATTGATCTTGAGTGTTATGATTATCGTTCTGGAACTGATGCCGAAATACGCGCAACCGAACAGACCGTTTTGTCAAGAATTCCACCAAGAGTAGAAATTAGAAAAAATGCTCCGCTAGAACTTCCACATGTTATGCTTCTTTTTGATGAGCCAAAGAATGAGATTTTTTCATATTTGACTGAAAACAAGGATAATTTTGAAAAAGTTTATGATTTTACACTTATGTGTAATGCCGGTAGCATAAAAGGCTATCTTTTAGATGAAGATGCTAAAGATACTGTTTTATCAATGCTCGAACAACTAAAGCAGCAAAACAATGGTTTTCTTTTCTGCGTAGGCGATGGAAATCATTCCCTTGCTACTGCAAAAGAATGTTATAATCTTAACAAAACCGAGTCTTCTCGATATGCCCTTACCGAAATCGTTAATATTCATGATACTGCGCTTGAGTTTGAGCCTATTTATCGAATTGTGTTCGGTGTGAATCCAGAAGCTTTAATTAACGAGTTTGTAAAAACTGTAGGTGAGGGAAGTCAAAAATTCACTTGTGTTTTTGGTGAAGAAAAGAAAGAGATTTTCGTAAATGCAACATCTAAATTAGCTGTTGGAACATTACAAACGTTTCTTGATGATTATGTAAAAAAATACCCTGAAGCTGAAATAGACTATATTCACGGTGAAGAGTCACTTGAAAAATTAGCTCGTAGAGAAAATGCTATTGGATTTTTGTTTGATGGCATGCAAAAATGTGAGTTGTTTGAAGCTGTAAATGCTGATGGCTCTTTGCCTAGAAAAACCTTTTCAATGGGACATGCCGATGATAAAAGATTTTATATAGAGGCAAGAAAAATTAAATAATTACAAAATGATTACAAATACCCTTTTTAACTTGACATACACAAGGTAAAAAGGGTATTATGGTATATGTAAAATTTGCAATTAAAAGGGGGATAGTGGTATGGTGTTTTCATCGCTTGAATTTATGTTTTTTTATCTACCGGCTGTTCTTCTTATTTATTTTTTAATACCATCAAAATTTTTAGCAGCGCGAAATTTTGCTCTTTTGGTTGTTAGCCTTTTGTTTTATGGTTGGAGTGAGCCAACGTACATTTGGATAATGTTATTGTCTATCGTGGTAGATTACACTTGCGGTAAAATTGTAGGCAAATATAAACAAACCTCACCCCAAAAGGCAAAGGCGGCTCTTATAGCTAGCGTGGTTATAAATTTAAGTATACTTGGATTTTTTAAATATGCGGATTTTATAATCAAAAACTTATCGCTAATACCGGCGTTTTCTAATTTAAAACCACTTGGTATAGCGCTTCCTGTAGGCATATCATTTTACACATTCCAAACAATGTCATACACGATGGATGTTTATTTAGGTGAGGCGAAAGTTCAAAAAAACATAGCGAGTTTTGGTTCTTATGTAACAATGTTTCCTCAACTTATAGCAGGACCTATTGTTCGTTATCGTGATGTTGATGATGCCTTAAGAAGTCGAAAACATACAATAGATAATGCTGTTAGAGGATTAAGGCGTTTTGTTTGCGGACTTAGTAAAAAGGTTTTACTTGCTAATACAGCAGGAGCTTTTTACGAAAGTTTTGCAAGTGGTGTATCGGACTCTTCCAGTATTTTAGGTGCTTGGATGGGCATAGTGTTTTTTGCTTTTCAAATTTATTTTGACTTTTCGGGTTATTCTGACATGGCAATTGGCTTAGGTCAAATAATGGGATTTGATTTTCCTGAAAACTTTAACTATCCATATATTTCTAAAAGCATTACTGATTTTTGGCGAAGATGGCACATTACACTTTCAACATGGTTTCGAGAATATGTTTACATACCACTTGGTGGAAATCGCAAGGGCAAATTTAGAACTTTTATAAATTTAATGATAGTTTGGTTTTTGACAGGCCTTTGGCATGGCGCTAGTTGGAACTTTGTGTTATGGGGTTTGTATTTTGCGATAATTTTAATTATAGAAAAGGCGTTTCTTGGTAAGTGGCTTGAAAAACTTCCAAGCATAATATCTCATTTATATGCGATAGTCTTGATTTTGTTTGGTTGGTTTATTTTTATTTGGTGTGATATTGAAAATCCTACACAGTATCTACAAGCATTATTTACTTCGCCTGTGATAGCGGGTAATGTGATATATGATGTGGTTCGTTCGCTTGTATTTTTAGTTATACTTGTGATTGGTTCTACAAAATTACCGTATAAAATTTATAGCAAACTTTGTGAAAAAACAGTCTTTAAAATAGCTTTGTGCGTAATATTGCCACTTTTGATTTTGCTGTGCACAGCATATCTGGTGGATTCATCATATAATCCGTTTTTGTATTTTAGATTTTAGTAGTAATAAAAATAATCAAATTTGAGAGGAATGTATTTTAATGAAAAATTTAATCCGTAATGTAGCAATGATAATGGTAGTTGTTTTGATGTTTAGTTTATGCGCTTGTAAAAAACTTACAGGCGATATGTCATCAAACTCTTCGGAAGTTCAACTTACAATTGAATATATAGGTGGTCAATTAGAAAATATTTCAAGCAACGAAAGCGGCACTTCGGATAACGATGTTTCTAAAGATGATTCTGCCTCAAATAAAGATAATTCTGTTGTAAACTCTACTGTTTCGCAGGATGAGACAGAGACTGATGATACAGATGACCAAGATATAAGCGATTCATCAGTTGAAGAAACTTCTAGTGAAGAGGCTACAAGTTCAAACACATCTTCAACCACACAAAAACCACAAGAAACTTTTGATTTCAAGGTTACAATATGCACAGCTGTACGTAGTGGTGTTTATGCTGTAGGTGGTGTTTGTCCTGTTGACACTGAATACATTTTAGTTAGTGGTTCAAATGTAACCGAAACAAAAATTATTCCAGCAAAGGGTAAAACAAATAGCTACTTTATAGGTGAAGTTAAATTTTCAGATACAACAATGTTTGAAATTCAGTGCAAACAAAGCGGAAAAGAACTATCATCTAAAATGTCAAAATATGTTTTTTATAACAAAAATCAACAAAATTTACAGACAATAAGCGATTATAGACCATTTTTCGGTTCCAATAGTCAGATGCACTATTATAGCGCGCTTTTAAGTTACAGTCTTTCAAATATAGTAACTGGTGATATGCGTGAATTCGCTAATTATAATATAGGCGAAACCGTTAATTACGCTAAAAATGTAGGCGCAGAGGTTATATATTTAGTAGTGCCATCATCGGCAGCTGTTTATCCTGAAACCGTGCCAAGTGAATACACTGCGGCATCAGGCGAAAGTATTTATAAAGCATTTAACAGTATTGCTACTCAAAAAGGTGCAAAGGTTATATATCCTTTAAACACAATGAAATCTCACAAAAACGATGGCGATGGTTACAAAATTTATAGTAACACCGATTCACATTGGACAACTTACGGCGCATATTGGGGCGTTTACGAACTTATGAATCACATAAGTAGTAAATACCCATCAGCAAAGCCAAGAACAGTTAGCGAAATGGGATTTTACACCACAGAGTTGTATGGTGGTGATGCGCTATTTTCGTTTGATGATAATTATGGTTTTGAAAATTATAGCGATGTATCAAAAAATGGTGCTAAAACAGTGCTTACAGAAATAAAAGAGTTTACAACACTTTATAACCTTAAGATGCCAACAGATACACTAAGCAAAATAACACGAAATAAAACAAGTATATACTTAACCAAAGACAACGAACAAGCTAAGCGTGAGACAAATCCGAATGCTACAGGTTTACCAACAGCCTTGGTTGTACGTGATTCATTTGGTAGAACTGCATACGATATGATTAACGACAGATTTTCTACAGTTGATTGGTTAGCAGAAGGCGATTATACAAGTGTGCTTGGCGCAATAGAAGATAAAAAACCAAATTATGTAATATATGTGGTATCTGAACGTAATTTAGTAAAAGTAATGCTAAACAACAAAGACGTTCCGCTTAAAAGTTTTGAATAAGTATGAAAAGAAAAATTGATTTTATCAGTTTAATAGCATCTATTCTTGTAGTAGTGGTATTGCTGTGCGCGTTTTTGATAATTCCTAAACGTGAGTTTTCATCTAACGAAAACAGAACATTGAAAAGCAAACCTAATTTTACTATATCAAATTTGATGTCCGGTAGATATACAGCTGATTTAGGCGAGTATATAAGCGACCATTTTCCTGTGCGAGATGCTTTCGTTTTGACAAAAGCGTATAGTGAATTGTTGCTTGGAAAAAATGAAAACAATGATATCATTTTTGGCAAAAACAATACTTTGATTGCAAAAACTCAATTAGGTGACAGAGTAAAGGAAAACTTAGATATAGTAAAAGATTTTGAAACTGCGATTGATATTCCAGTACATATTGGTATATTACCAAGTACAATGGATGTTTACTCTAAAAAGTTGCCTAAGTCATATTCTACAAAACATAATGATAAAATATGGCAACAACTTTTTGAAGAGAGTCAAAAATTAGATTTGAATATGGTTGATCTTTATTCACCGTTAAGTGAACATAGTTATTACTATCGAACAGATCACCATTACACAAGTTATGGCGCATATAGAGCCTATACGATTTTAGCAGACAAACTTGGGTACGAGCCAAAACCAGATAGCTTTTTTGAAAAAGAAATCGTTTCTAAAAACTTTTGTGGTACTTCAATGCGTACATCGGGCTTTTACCTTGTGCCAAAGGATGAAATTACATTATTTAGATATGATGCAGATACAAACTATAATGTAATTGCCGATGGAAAACAAATAGAGCTATATGATTTTTCAAAGCTTGATACTACCGATCAATACGCTGTATTTTTAGGTGGAAATCATGCGAGGGTAGATATTTCTAATGGTGAGTCAAAACCTAAATTGCTCGTTATACGAGATAGCTTTGCAGATAGTTTAGCACCTTTTTTGGCAATTCATTACGATTTAACCTATATAGATTTACGCTACTATAACGAAAGTGTACAACAACTGGTAAAAGATGAAAAATTTGATAGCGTTTTAGTTTTTCAAAATATAACTGAATTTTCAAGTAGTAAAAATTTATCTTATTTAAGGATGGCGGCAGTCAAATGAAAACTAATTTTAAAATTATAGTACTATTAGTGTTATCTTTAAGTTTGCTATTGTGTGCTTGTGATAAAAAAAGTTTTGGAGACAGCGTAACAGCAGAACAAATATTAAATACAGCGGTGGCGGTGGAAACATACGATAATACTAAAACTTATATCAAGAATAAGACAGAATTGGACTCATTTTCAATGTCTATGTGGTCGGATGGCAATTTTGAAGAATGTAAGGCGTATGATTTACTTTCGGATTATGCTATTTGTTATAGTAGTGATAACATTACCTATGAAATTTCGGTATTGAAGGCAAAAAATAACCAAGACACTTCGGAACTAGTTTCGCTTTTAGAAAGGCGAAAAAACACCTTGTCAGAAGGTGATAAAGCAGCATACGATCCCAACTTTAAAGAACTTATGAATGATTCTCGCATAATAACAGATGGTAATTTTGTAATGCTTTTGATAACACCGGATAATGATGCTGTAATAAAAGCAATAGAAAATTTAAAACAATAAGTATTGGATAGAGATTTTGAAAATCTCTATCCAATTTTTTTCGATTGACATAAAACGACATTAAATATATAATATATGTTGTAATAAAATGGGTTATTATCGGTTTGGAGTGAATATTAAAAAATGCAAAAATTCAAAAAGATTTTATGCTGTGTTTTAATTGTATCAATCTTTTTAGCCGCATTAAATATAACTGTATCGGCAGAAGAAAAAACCGCAAATATTATAGGCGCAAATGTTGCTATACGTACTGAGCCTAACACAGGAACTTCACAGGTTATAATTAGAGTATCAAACGTTTCTGTTAAGGTGTTATCATCAGTAGAGGGCGAGCAAGTCGATAAGGATAGTACTAATATTTGGTACAAGGTTAAGTATGGTGAGTATGAGGGTTATGTATATGGTAAATATGTTTCATTCCCACCATCAAAAGATGACTATGTTTACGATGAAAATTTCGAAAAAAATATCGAGAATTTTCCCGAGAGTTATCGTGATGATTTACGTGCGCTTCATTCTAAATATCCGAATTGGAAATTTGTAGCGCATAATATAGACATAAGTTTTAAAGATGCTGTTGAATCACAATATGGTGTATCTGATGTTAAAGATACTCGAAAATGGGTAGAGTTTACATACGGTGGCAATGAGTGGCGCGATATGCGTGCGTATGATAGCGAAAAAGATAAATGGCTTACTCTTGAAACTCGTTGGACTTATGCTTCACGTGCTGCTATTGAATATTATATGGATCCTCGTAACTCATTGGATGAGAGTAAGATATTCGTATTTATGCAACAGTCATATCAAGAAGATGATAAAACGATTGATAATTTAAGAACTGTTATAAAAGGTACATTTTTAGAAAAAGGCTATGATAAAAATAGTGATGGAACAGTTGATGCTGATGCGTATATAGAGGATATAATTGATGCTTCAAAAGCAAGTAAAGTAAGTCCGTATGTTTTGGCAGCAACTATAATTGTAGAACAGGGTATAAATGGCGAGACCAATATGGTATCAGGTTCATACTCGGGTTTTGAAAATTATTATAATTTCTTTAATTTCGGCGCATCTGGTGCTAGTACCGATGAAATCACGGTTTCTGCATTAACTTTTGCTAAAACTGAGGGTTGGGATAGCCGAAATAAAGCAATAGTTGAAGGTTCTAAAAAATATGCTAGTGGATACATAAGCGTAGGACAGGACACATATTATTACAAGGATTTTAATGTTGTAAATCAAATTTGGTGGCATCAATATGCATCAGCTTTATATGATGCTTGGACTAATGCTAACTATCTAAAAAAAGGATGTCTTACTAATACAGATGCCGTTATAACATTTACAATTCCAGTATACAAAAATATGCCTGAAAGTGCTTGTGCATCACCGGGTACAGCAGGTGTTCCTGAACCAACACTACCTGAAACTCCAGCTCCGTTGCCTGAGTCTACTGTTAAAAAAGGTGATACAAACGGAGATGATAAAATCAATGCTGTAGATTTAGCGGCAATAAAAATGAGTATTTTAGGTGTTAAAGAGTTTGAGGATACTGCGAAAAAAGCAGCCGATGTTAATGATGATGGCTCAATTAATGCGATTGACCTAGCGGCAGTTAAAATGCACATTTTAGGTATTAAACCACTTTCTTAGATTAAATAAATAAGGAGATCACAATGAAAAAATATACAAAATTTGTTGTTTCAGTACTTGTTGTAGTTAGCCTTATGCTATCTATGTTTATTTTAAATGTATCTGCGGCAAGTATATCAATTTTAGGCGCAGGCGAGTATGAGGTAGGCAAGTCATTTAGCGTAACAATTAATTTTAATGCTGATGATATTCTCTATGCAGTAGAGGGTGATATTAATTACAATTCTAGTGTATTGCGCCTCAATAGCGTTTCGGGGGCGGATCACACTACTAGCAATGGAAAAATCAAAATTGTTGATGATGGTTTTAGTGCATCATCGCCTAAAAAAGCTAGTTCATATACATTGAATTTCACTGCGATAGCTGCAGGTAATTCTAATATAAGCGTATCTATGTTAGGTGGTGGCGATGCCACATCAACCGCTTCTGGAGCAGTATCAGTAAAGGTTATTACACCAAAACCATCTTCGAATGCTAATTTGTCATCAATCAAGTTAAGCAATGGTTCGCTATCACCTGCGTTTAATCCAAACACCACTAATTATAGCGCAACTGTAAAATACAGCGTTGATTCAATAACTATTTCAGGCGCTGTTGCAGATGGTGGCGCAAGTTATACAGGTGGCGGAACATTTGGACTAGAAGTTGGCGAAAACAGATATACACTTACTGTAACTGCAGCTGATGGCACAAAAAAATCATACACAATAAATATTAAACGTATGAGTGAGCAAGAAACACTTGAAGCAGAACAAGCGGCTCGTGATGCTGACCCACTTCTTGTTATCATCGATGGTGTTGACTATAAAATAGTTAATAATCTTGAGGGCGTTTCTATTCCTTCAGAATTTACCCAAGCAACAGCTACTCGAAAAGAGAGCGAAATTACGATATTAAATGATAATAGCGGAAAGTATCAACTTTGTTGGCTTACGGATGTAAATGGTGAAAATGGAGCCTTTTATAGCCGTGATGAAGACGATAATTTTAAAAAGCTAGTATATGTAAACGCTAATGATAAGATGTACATTGTTGAAGAATTGGGGGATTATGGTATATTGCCTGCTACCTTCAAACTTTCAAAATGTATGGTGGATGGTACCGATATCGAGGCAATAGCGTATGTTGATGAGGCTTTAAAAGATTTCTTTGTGCTTAACTGCTATGTGGGCGGCGAAAACGCTTACTATCGTTTTGATGTAGTTGAAGGCACAATGCAGCGTGCTGTTGACTTTGATACAGCTTTATTTATTGCAAATACTGAGCCTGAAGTCGAGGAACCAACCGGACCTTTCGCTTGGTTTAAGGGCATGAACAAAATGGGTAAAACAGTATTTATTGTTATTGTCGCAGCTGCTGTATTGCTTATTGCACTTGCTGTAATACTTATAGTTAAGATTGTTTCACCACGCAGACAAGATGATTATGAAAATGATATAGAATATAATTCTAACGATTTCATTTTAAATGATGTTGAAGATGATGCATCTAACTTAGAAGAAAGTCCTATACCTGTTTTAGAGGAAACAGAAGTAAACAATCAAGAAGGTTAATTACTAAACTACACAAAAATAAAATTTTCTTGACATTTTATCTATTTTCCATAAAATAGATATTGGTGAAAGGGAGTAGTATGCAGCGTGTAGCTGTGGTGCAGTTCGTCATCACGAAGAAATTCCGGATTGTACCCAAAACCTTTGGTTTTGTAACAAGACTTTTACTGCAATTTATTGTGCAGTAAAAGTCTTTTTTCTGTGCAAAATAAAAAATGAGGTGTGTTTTATGGAATTTTTGCTTGAAAGTTTCAAGGCGCTAACATGGCAACAAGGTTTTATGTTTGTTGTAGGCGCAGTTCTTATTTGGCTTGCAATCGGAAAAAATTATGAACCTGCATTGCTTTTGCCAATGGGATTTGGCGCAATACTTGTAAACTTGCCTTTTTCTGGTGTGCTTAACCAGAACATAGAGGGTATCGGTGAAGTACAAGGTATTATTGAATGGATGTTTGAAATCGGTATCGAGGCCTCAGAAGCTATGCCATTATTATTGTTTATAGGTATTGGCGCAATGATTGACTTTGGTCCGTTGCTTTCTAACCCTAAAATGTTTTTATTTGGCGCAGCAGCGCAATTTGGTATATTCTTTGTTGTAATAATCGCAGTTATGATGGGCTTTGATTTAAAGGATGCTGCATCAATCGGTATTATAGGCGCGGCGGATGGTCCAACATCTATACTTGTATCACAGGTTCTTAAATCAAATTACATCGGACCTATTGCAGTTGCGGCTTACTCATATATGGCATTGGTGCCAATCATTCAGCCTGCGGCTATCAAGATGGTTACAACCAAGCGTGAACGTCAAATCAGAATGCCATATAATCCAAAGAATGTTTCAAAACTTCTTAAGATTTTATTCCCAATAATCGTAACAATCGTTGCTGGTTTCATCGCTCCTACATCGGTTGCTCTTGTAGGATTTTTGATGTTTGGTAATTTGCTTCGTGAATGTGGAATTTTAGGTTCTCTTTCTGATACAGCGCAAAACGTACTTGCAAACCTTGTAACATTGTTGCTCGGTATCACAATTTCATTTAGTATGCGCGCAGAAGAATTTGTTCGAGTTGAAACATTGATTATCATGTTGCTTGGTCTTGTAGCTTTTGTATTTGACTCGGTAGCAGGTGTTCTTTTCGCTAAGGTTCTTAACATATTCAGCAAAAACAAGGTTAACCCAATGGTTGGCGCTGCTGGTATTTCGGCATTCCCGATGTCAGCACGTGTTATCCAAAAGCTTGGTCTTGAGGCTGATGACCAAAACCATTTGCTTATGCACGCAATAGGCGCAAATGTTTCTGGTCAGATAGCTTCTGTTTTAGCCGGTGGTATGATTCTTAACCTTGTACCACAACTTTTGTAATATAGGAGGTAGCGCTATGACTTGGGATGCTTTAATGGAGGCAATTGCCCCAGCTGTGAAAATCATGTGGCAGGGTATGCTTGGTATATTTGTAGTAATGGCAGCTATTTCACTAATAGTTCTCATACTTACAAAGGTTATTAAAAACAAATAAAACGAAAACTCCAAGACAATTGAGTCTTGGAGTTTTTTGTAAATTAAACCGTATAAATGTTGAATTTTTTATATATTTGTTGTAAAATGGTTTTATTCAAAAAGGAAACAGGTGTAAGTCCTGTACGAGCCCGTCGCCGTAAGGTGCAATATTGATTGTTTTCTACTCTTTGCCGCAAAAAGAGGACAAGCCATTGAGAAAAATCTTGAGAAGGTGAAAACAGTCGCGCTGTAGTCGGAATATTTTTTGAATAAATGCTTTTTTATGTGTTGCGAGTGCCAATTTGAAAAAGCGGAAAAACAAAATATTTTTAGGAGAATGCAAATTATGAAAAGAACAAAAATTTTAAAATTTTTGTCGTTTGCTTTTTGCATTGTGCTTGTTGCGGCCATAGCACTAATGACAACTGCATGTAACGACAATACAACTCAAGATCCGGTATCTTCGGCTGTGACTGAAACCCAAAAAGTTGAAGTCAAAAACATTGGTGATGGCGATACTAAGTTTGACCTTACCGTTGTTGACAAAGATGGAATAGAAACTAAATTTGTAGTTTCTACCAACAAAACAATTGTTGGCGATGCTCTTTTAGAATTAGAGCTTATTTCAGGAAGCAATAGTGAGTATGGTTTAATGATCGAAAGTGTAAACGGTCAAACAGTTACTTGGGAAAATGATGGTAAATACTGGGCAATTTATGTTAATGGCGAATACGCAACAACTGGTATTAATTCTATCAGCATAAATCCGGGTGATGAGTATATGCTTAAGGTTGAATAAATGAGATTAAAATTAAAAGATATAGTTATTTTATCGCTGATAGCTGCACTTATGACTATATCGGATTTTGCGATGGAATTTTTGCCTAATATTCACTTGCTTGGCGTTTTTATTGTAGCGACTACAGTGGTTTATCGTAAATATGCTCTTTTATCGATTTATGTATATGTTTTGATACAGGGTATTATTGGTGGATTTAGTCTTTGGTGGATACCATATCTTTATATATGGACATTGCTTTGGGGCGCTGTTATGTTGGTGCCTAGGCAATTGCCGGAAAAGATGAAATACATTTTATATGTTGCGCTTTGCGCGGCACACGGATTTTTGTTTGGTGTGCTTTATGCTCCGGCACAAGCACTAATGTTTGGTTTGAGCTTTAAAGGTACACTTGCGTGGATTGCGGCAGGATTTGCATTTGATGCTATACATGGTGTCGGAAATCTTGTTTTGGGCACAGCGCTTATATATCCAATGGTAAAAATTCTAAAACAAAAAGAAAAGTATACGAAGTAATAAAAACACTTGGCTTGAACAGCCAAGTGTTTTTTAAAATTATAAGTTTATTGACAATCTGGCGCGCCCGAAGGAATTCGAATCCCCGACCTTCCGCTTAGGAGGCGGACGCTCTATCCAGCTGAGCTACGGGCGCGTATATTTGATTGCTTGTTAATTTTATCTTAAACAGTTTGTAATGTCAACATAATCTTGCTTTTTTGTTTAGTATTTGTTATACTGAATTTGTATTATGAAATGGGGGTGACCACCATTTGCGACTTACTTTTAAAAGTTAAAAGTACCTTTTTGTGCAAAAAGTTTATTTGCTTTTGCGTATTAGGGGTTATAAACACCCTTAACGATGCGATTTTTTCATCAATTTACCATTCTTTCGGATTACAAGATAATTTAGCTGCGGTGGTTGGGTATTACACTTCGATTACAATAGCGTTCTTTTTAAGTAGTAAATTTGTATTTAAAAAAAGAATATCGATTGAAAGATACTTTAAATTTTTGATTTCATATATTCCAAACTTTATAATATTTTTCCTTGTAACATTTATTACTTTTAACACAATGAATTTATCGCAGTTTTGGGGTACTATTCTCGCTGCGATGATGGGTGGTCCGGTAACATTTGTTATAATGAAAATATATACTTTCCGTGGTAAATAATCTGTTTTCAGATTTTGTTTTTTAAATTAATTCAAGGAGTTGTTTTTATGAGCAAATCAAGACTTATAGGTGATTATCCTGTAATTGGTATTCGTCCTACAATTGATGGCCGTCGTGGTCCATTAAAGGTTCGTGAGAGCCTTGAAGATCAAACAATGGCAATGGCTAATGCAGCAAAAAAATTGTTTGAAGAGAATCTTCGTTATTCAAACGGTGAGCCTGTAAAGGTTGTTATAGCCGATACAACAATCGGTCGTGTTGGTGAAGCTGCTGCTTGCGCTGACAAATTCCGCAAAGAGGGTGTTGATATTACCCTTACTGTTACACCATGCTGGTGCTATGGCGCGGAAACAATGGATATGGATCCAAATACAATTAAGGGCGTATGGGGCTTTAATGGTACCGAACGTCCAGGTGCTGTATATCTTGCATCTGTTTTGGCTACTCATTCTCAAAAGGGATTACCTGCTTTTGGTATTTATGGCCATGATGTTCAAAATCTTGATGAGGTTGAAAATATACCTGAAGATGTAAAAGAAAAACTCCTCCGTTTTGCTCGCGCTGCAGTTGCGGTTGCTACTATGCGTGGCAAGTCATATTTACAAATAGGTTCTATTTGTATGGGTATCGGTGGTTCAATTATTGACCCTGACTTTATTGAGTCATATTTTGGTATGCGTGTAGAATCGGTTGATGAGGTAGAAATTATCCGCCGAATGAGTGAGGGTATCTATGATGAAGCCGAATTCCAAAAAGCTCTTGCTTGGACAAAGGCTAACTGTATAGAAGGCTTTGACAAGAACCCTGAAGATATGCAAAAGACTCGCGAAGAAAAAGATGCACAGTGGGAATTTGTAGTAAAGATGATGGTTATCATCAAAGACCTTATGAATGGAAACCAAAATCTCCCTGAGGGTTGCGAGGAAGAAAGTGTTGGTCACAACGCAATTGCCGCTGGTTTCCAAGGCCAACGTCAGTGGACCGACTTCTATCCAAACTGTGACTTCCCAGAGTCAATGCTCAACAGTTCATTTGACTGGAACGGCGCACGTGAGCCATATATTCTAGCTACCGAAAACGATGTTCTTAACGCTTTTGGTATGCTCTTTATGAAGTTATTAACCAACCGTCCACAAATGTTTGCAGATGTTCGTACATATTGGAGTGAAGATGCTATTAAGCGCGCTACCGGCGGTTACGAAATTAGCGGTGTTGCTAAAGAAAATGGTGGTATTATTCACCTTATCAATTCAGGCGCTTGCTGTGTTGATGCAAACGGTGAAGCAAAAGATGTAAATGGCAATGGTGTTATAAAACCTTGGTACGAAGTAACCGAAGCTGATCAAAAGGCAATTATGGATGCTACTACATGGAACTTTGCCGATCTTGGTTATTTCCGTGGCGGCGGATATTCATCACGTTTTGTAACAAAGGCTGAAATGCCTGCTACAATGATAAGACTTAACCTAGTTAAAGGTCTTGGTCCTGTTCTTCAAATTGCTGAAGGTTGGACTGTTAACCTCCCTGATGAAGTTACCGATACTCTTTGGAAACGTACTGACTACACATGGCCTTGCACTTGGTTTGCTCCACGTTGTGATGGTAAAGAAGGTTCACCTTTCAATACTGCTTACGATGTAATGAATAACTGGGGCGCTAACCAT
>JAZRKK010000071.1:0-22984 GCA_045646305.1 Acutalibacteraceae bacterium | reverse complement strand
CAGCGACGGGGAGGTTTGGCACCTCGATGTCGGCTCGTCACATCCTGGGGCTGAATTCGGTCCCAAGGGTTCGGCTGTTCGCCGATTAAAGTGGCACGCGAGCTGGGTTCAGAACGTCGTGAGACAGTTCGGTCCCTATCTATTGCGGGCGAAGGAGATTTGAAGGGAGCTGTCCTTAGTACGAGAGGACCGGGATGGACGTACCTCTGGTGCACCGGTTGTTCTGCCAAGGGCATAGCCGGGCAGCTAAGTACGGATTGGATAAACGCTGAAAGCATCTAAGCATGAAGCCAACCTCAAGATTAGATTTCCCATAGCATAAGCTAGTAAGGTCCCCGGTAGACTACCGGGTTGATAGGCAGCATGTGTAAGCGTAGCGATACGTGTGCTAGGCTGTACTAATAGACCGAGGGCTTGACCTATTTTTCAATCCTCTCTTCCGTTACATTTGTTCAGTTTTCAGGGTGTGAGAAAAAACTCTTGACATTAAACAGTTTTTGCTGTTTAATATATAAGTGCCTTGCGGCACGACAATTTAAGTTGGTGTTGATTGCGGTGAGGGTCCACCTGTTCCCATACCGAACACAGAAGTTAAGCTCACTTGCGCTGAAGATACTTGGCGGGCAGCTGCCTGGGAAAATAAGTAGATGCCAACACAAAAGACTTGATGAATTTTCATCAAGTCTTTTTTTCTTTGTTTGATATTGATTTTTTTAATGAATTAGGTTAATATTAAATCAAATAATTCGTTAAGGAGTTTTTTATGATCAACCTTATTCCAAAACCTTTAAAATCAAAGGAATTAAACGAAAAAGTGTTTTTTTCGACAAAAACTAACATCACAGGTGAGTTTTTAGAAACAATTGAACTCTTCAAAGGTTTAATTCCAAACGCAATTGAAGCAGAAGAAAACATACTTACATTCATAAATGATAAAGATATTGCTGCTGATGGCTATTTGATTACATATAATGAAGGTAATATAAATGTTTTTTGTTCGGATAAAGGCGGCGCTTTATATGCGTTTATGACACTTATTCAACTTAGTGCAGGTAAGGAGCAATTTGATGCGGTTGAAATTGCAGATAAGCCTGAGTTTAGATGGCGCAGCTTTATGCTTGATTGCGCTCGTCAATTTTGGTCGGTTGAACATATCAAAAAAACACTTGATGTACTAGCAAGTCTAAAAATGAACGTTTTTCACTGGCATCTTTGTGATGACCAAGGTTGGCGTGTAGAAATAAAAAAATATCCAATACTTACCGAAAAGGGTGCCGGTCGCAAAGGGTCATCAAGTTGTCCAAATCAAACGATAGATCCTGTTAAAAAATACACCGATGGTCCTTATGGTGAAGGTCTTTTTTATACACAAGATGATGTGCGCGATGTTGTAGCTTACGCTGCGGCGCGTAATATTACCGTTATACCTGAAATTGATGTACCTGGACATGCATCGGCAATTTTAGCGTGTATGCCAGAGCTTTCTTGCGATGGTAGAATAATTGATGTTGATCCGGTATTTGGTATACTTGACAATATTCTTTGTTGCGCAAACGAAAAAGTATATGAAGTTTTGAAAAATATTTTTGATGAACTTTGCGAAATTTTTCCTGCTCCTTATTTCCACATCGGCGGTGATGAAGTTGTACCTACCGCTTGGGAAAATTGCGAGGCTTGTCAAGCATTGATGAAAAAGCATAATCTTAAAGATTATGTAGAACTTCACGGATATTTTAATAATATTCTTATAGAACACCTAAAAACACGCGGAAAACGCGCTATCGGATGGAACGATATGCTTAATCCCATGCTTGACAAAACTGCAATTGGTCAATTCTGGACTGGCGACCGCAAACTTGAAGAAGCGCTCGATTGGGTAAATAATGTCGGTGGAGATGTTATAATTTCATCACAAATTTACCTTTATGGTGACTATCCGTATTCGCGACTTTCTCTTTCAAATACATACAATTTTAATTGCGAATATTTAGGAATTGAGCGCATGGAAGGCGTTTTGGGTTATGAAATTCCACTTTGGACAGAGTATGTAAAAGATGCGCATAAATTTGGCTTCCAAATTCACGCAAGATTGTTAGCTGTTGCCGAGTCTTGTTGGACAAAACCAATACTCAAAAACTATGACAATTTTGAATATCGCCTTGAAAATATGCGTGAATACTTTACATCTCAAGGTCTTGTTATTCCACCACGTAAGATTTATAGTGGTTATTCATTTGATGGCGCCGAAAATATGACATTCTTTGAGCGTAAAGAGGTTGGATTCCGCAAAAATTGGTTTTTTGATGTTGATTATGAATACAATATTTTCAAAGACTTGACAAAATAAAAATTTTGTTGTATAACAATGTACGTAACGTTACAACATAAGTAAAAAAGGGAGCTGAATGAAACTTCGGCTGAGAGGGGACCCGCAAATGCTATGGTTCCGACCTATAACCTGATGCGGATAATGCCGCCGTAGGAGAATAAAAAACACCTATGCCGCATTACCAAAGGTAGTGCGGTTTTGTTTTTTGTTTTCGTCAGAGACGAAAGGAAAATTTTTATGAAACAAACAACAAAAAAACTCACAGTATCAGCAATTTTTATTGCGTTGTCAACCGTTCTTAGTATGATTCCTATCGTACAGATGCCATTGGGTGGTAAGTTAACGCCACTATCAATGCTGCCTGTATGCTTGATTGGAATAATGTATGGAACCCGTTATGCTATTCTGCCTTGCCTTGCGTACGGATTAATTCAAACCTTTTTAGGCGGCGTGTTTGGGTGGGGGCTATCACTCGGTCAGCTTATCGTATGTATGTTGCTTGACTACATAGTAGCGTATGGCTGTATGTCGTTATCAGGACTTTTTCGAAAAAAGGGCATAATCGGAATATGTTTATCAATAGCGATTGCTATGTTTGGTAGATTTTTATGCCATTTTGCTTCGGGGGTCATCTTATGGCGTACACTCGATGTATTTAATAATCCGTATATATATTCGCTTTGCTATAACGGAGCGTATATGTTGCCGGAATTAATTTTAACTGTCATAGGCGCAGCATTGTTAATTAAGACAAAAGCGCTTGAAAAAATAATAAATATGTAAATAAAAAAAGAGTTGCTTTTTAGCAACTCTTTTTTGCTATTATTTGTAATAATCTAAAAGCTCAAGTTCGTAATATGGATTTCTTGACCAAAGGAATCTGCCTTTTTCTTTTCGTTTTTCTTCGGTCATACCATCCGCGCCTGTAAAGGTATTACCACAATAAATTTGTTTAGGAGCAAGGTTTATGCCGATGCTTTTAAAGTAAGGACGTAAAGTTTCAACTCGTGCTTCAAAATTTTCATAATGTTTGTTGCGAACATCGGTCCAACCAACTTCACTTATAGCGAGCAAACGCACGTAAGTTTGGAAATCAAACTTTTTATCGTTTGGTATATATTCGGTCCACTGTGGCATTTCAATACCTAATATTGCATCATCGCTAAAACCTTCAAAATAAGGGCTGTAATTATATGTTTTTGAAAGTGGAATAAGTGAGTATGCCATATCAGAATATACATAGTTATACTGTGTAAGAAGAACTTTGCCCTTAGTTTCGCTCCATTCAATTGCTTTTTCAGTGCCGCGAGTAGTCCAAATTTGTGGAATAGCTGATGTATCAAGATTTTCGCTGATTATTTCGTTCCAACCAACTGCAATTTTGTTGCGAGTTTTAAGATGTTCAACAAGAATGTTGTTGAAATATCCATGGAGTTCTACGTGATCTTTGAGGTTGTGTTCTTTCATTAATGCTTGGCAATCAGGACAGTTATCCCATTGTTCTGATACAACCTCATCACCACCGATATGGAAATAAGGTGAAGGGAAAATTTCGCAAAGCTCATCAATAACATTCTTGATGAATTCATAAGATTCTTTCTTTGCGCAACAAAGATTGTTTTTGAAAATACCAAAATGAGGTTCAACTTCTATAATTCGGCCATCACATGAAATTTCGGGGTAACAAGCGATTGCGGCAGTAGCGTGGCCTGGCACATCAATTTCAGGAACTACCATAATATTGCGCTTTGCGGCGTAATCAACAATTTCACGAGCATCATCCTGGCTGTAGAAAAGTCCGCGGCCATATTCGCCTTCGTTATATGTAGAGAATTTGTCGCGCATGTGAATAACAGAATAAGGAGTACCCTTTCTTATAGCGCCTTTTTCGGTGAGAAGCGGATATTTTTTAATCTCGATTCTCCAACCTTGGTCATCAGCCAAGTGCCAATGGAAAACATTCATTTTAATACTTGCCATGTAATCAAGTATTTCTTTAAGTTTGTCTACTGACCAAAAATGACGGCTGCAGTCAAGCATAAATCCTCTCCAATTGTATTTTGGAGCATCTTCAACAACTACCGCTGAAAAGGAGTCGTTGCCTGCCGCTAATTGAACTATAGTCATAAATCCATAAAGCGCACCAGCTTTTGCAGAACAAAAAACATTTATGTCGCCGTTTTCACAAACGATTTTGTAACCTTCTTCCGGAATGTCACAATCTACAATAAATGTAAGATTGTTCTTTTCGGCTTCATTAGCTTCGGGTATTAATTTTTCGAAAAGCTCGGCAACTTCGGAAAACTCACCTGAAATTACCGTTTTTTTGGAAAACCAAATTTTTTCCTCAAGTTCTTTAACTTTTATTGGACGTGGAATAATATTTGCCATAGTTTTACCTCCTGAAAAGGAATAAATTTCAAGTGTATGATAGCATAAAAAAACACTCTTTTCAAGCAAAAAACAAAGAATAAAAATTTTTTAAAAAATGTCAAAATATGTATTGTTTTTCTTGGGAAAATAATATATAATGAGTACAATTGGGAGAGAATCGGATTTTCTCAATTTAATTAAATAATTTTTATTGCATTTTGGGAGGTGCAAGCAAAAATGGCAATAGCAACAAATCTTCTTTCGGCAGCGGCTGCTAGTAGCGAAATAATCCCTAATTGGATGGTTGTTGTAATGGGTATAGGCACAGTGTTTGTAGGCCTTATCTGTATAATCATTCTTTGCAAAATAATGGGACTTTTCCTCGCAGGTTCAAACAAAGCTGATGAAAAAGCAGCAACACCGGTACAATCTGCTCCGGTTGCACAAAAAGCGGTTATCGAAAACCGTCAGGAAATCATTGCAGCAGTTACTGCTGTATGCGCAGAAGAAATGGGTAAAGATATTTCCGCTCTTCGCGTAGTTTCATTCAAAAAACTTTAATTTAACAAAACAAAATTTTAAAAAAGAGGTAATAAAAATGAAAGCTTATAAAGTAACAGTAAACGGTACAGCTTATGAAATCACACTTGAGGCTATTGATGCAGCTGATGTTAAGGCAGCTCCAGCAGCAGCTCCTGCACCTGCAGCAGCTCCAGCTCCAGCATCACCTGCGGCAGCAGGCGGCGAAGCTGTTAACGCACCAATGCCTGGTAATATTATCGATATCAAGGTTGCAAATGGCGCAGCAGTTAAAAAAGGTGATGTACTTATCATTCTTGAAGCTATGAAAATGGAAAACGAAATCGTTGCTCCTTGCGATGGTACAGTAAGCGTTGTTGTAACAAAGGGCGCAGCTGTTGAAACAGGCGCAGTTCTTTGCACAATTGCATAAGATCCCTTTAGGAGATAAAAGAAAATGGAATTTATAGAAAGATTGTTAGCGTTTTTGCAAACGACTGGTTTTTACCAAATGTTTGCAAACTTCACAAAAGATACAACAGTATATAGCGACTCTTTAGGTTTTGATATCACTGTTGCAGCCGGCTGGAAGACACTCGCAATGATAGTTCTTGCTTGTTTCTTGCTTTGGCTCGCTATCAAAAAACAGTTTGAGCCACTACTTCTTATCGGTATCGCTTTTGGTATGCTCCTTACAAATTTACCTGGCGCTGAAATGTACCATGGCGATTTGTGGACAAAGTTTATGGCACACGAAATTGGATATGGCGAAATCATGCTTAAAGGCGGTTTGCTTGACTACCTTTACATCGGTGTAAAAACCTGTATCTATCCTTGCCTTATCTTTATCGGTATCGGCGCTATGACCGACTTTGGTCCGCTTATCTCTAACCCAAAAAGTTTGCTTTTGGGCGCAGCTGCACAACTCGGTATATTTGTAACCTTTATTGGTTGCGTATTCCTTGCCTTCCCACAAGAGGCTGCCGCATCAATCGGTATTATCGGTGGTGCTGACGGTCCTACCGCAATTTATACAACATCACGTCTTTTCCCAGACCTTTTAGGTCCTATCGCTGTTGCAGCATATTCATACATGGCTCTCGTTCCTGTAATTCAGCCACCAATTATGAAAGCGCTCACCACCAAAAAAGAGCGTCAAATCATAATGAAGCCACTTCGCGCTGCTACAAAAACTGAAAAGATAATCTTCCCAATCGTTGTTACTATATTTGTTGCATTATTAGTGCCATCGGCAACAAGCCTTGTTGGTTGCTTAATGCTCGGTAACCTTTGGAAAGAATCAGGCGTTGCAGAACGTCTTTGCAAGACAGCTCAAAACGAACTTATGAATATTGTTACAATATTCCTTGGTATTTCTGTTGGTGCTACCGCAACTGCTAGCGCATTCCTTAACCTTGACACTGTTAAGATTATGGTAATGGGTGTTGTTGCTTTCGGTATTGGTACTGCAGGCGGCGTATTACTTGCAAAGTTTATGAATATTTTCACCAAAAACAAAATCAATCCACTTATTGGTTCTGCCGGTGTTTCAGCCGTTCCTATGGCAGCTCGTGTATCACAGTCAGTTGGTCAGAAAGAAAATCCATCTAACTTCCTTCTTATGCACGCTATGGGACCAAACGTTGCTGGTGTTATCGGTTCTGCTATCGCAGCCGGTGTTCTTATCTCTCTCTTTGGTTAAACTTAAGTTTGAATAAATTCGCCCATCCCTTGATTTGGCAAGGGGCAGTATTACACAGCCCACTTGCTTCAAATCGGCGGCATGAACAGATTTTTTCAAACCAAATATAGATTGTTTATATATGTATTTTGTAAAATACAGAAAGGACTAAAACTATGGCTAATAAACCATTATATATTACAGACACCATTTTGCGTGACGCTCATCAGTCGCAGGCGGCTACCCGTATGCGCATTGAGGATATGATTCCAGCTCTTGAGCGCCTTGATAAAATGGGTTACTGGTCAATAGAATGTTGGGGTGGCGCTACATTCGACTCTTGTATGCGTTTCCTTAACGAAGATCCATGGGAAAGACTTCGTACCCTTAAAAAGTATATGCCAAACACAAAATTGCAGATGCTTTTCCGTGGTCAAAACATCTTGGGTTACAAGCACTATGCTGATGACGTAGTTGATATGTTTGTTAAAAAGTCAATCGAAAACGGTATCGATGTAATTCGTATTTTCGATGCGCTTAACGACCCACGTAACCTTGAACAGGCTATCAAATCTTGTAAAGAGCACGGCGGTATTTGTGAACCAGCTATCAGCTACACAACAAGCCCTGTTCACAACGAAGATTACTTTGTAAATCCTGCAAAAACTCTTGAAAGCATGGGCGCTGGTGTTATCTGTATCATCGACATGGCAAACCTTTTGCTTCCTTACGATGCGTATTCACTTGTTAAAAAGATGAAAGAAAACATCAAAGTTCCGATTCATCTTCATACACACAACACTACCGGTACAGGTGACATGACTTATCTTATGGCTGCTCAAGCAGGTGTTGATATCGTTGACTGTGCGCTTTCTCCATTTGCAAACGGTACAGCTAACCCTGCTACCGAAGCACTTGTTGCTACTTTGCAAGGCACCGAGCGCGACACAGGTCTAGACCTTGAAAAACTTTCTGATATTGCTACCCACTTCCGTGGTGTTGCTAACAAGATGAAAGAAGAAGGCACACTTGATCCTAAGGTTCTTAACGTTGATGCTAAAACCTTGCTTTATCAAGTACCAGGCGGTATGCTTTCTAACACAATTTCACAGCTTAAACAAGCTGGTAAAGAAGACAAGCTTTACGAAGTTTTGGCAGAAGTGCCAAGAGTTAAAAAAGACTTTGGCTATCCACCACTTGTAACACCTACAAGCCAGATCGTTGGTACACAGGCTGTTATGAACGTTATTTCAGGCGAACGTTACAAAATGGTTCCAAAGGAATCAAAAGCTATGCTTCGTGGTGAATATGGTAAACTTCCTGCCGAGGTAAACGAAGAAGTTCGTAAAAAGGCTATCGGTGATGATGAGGTTATTACCTGTCGTCCAGCTGATCTTCTTGAGCCAGAACTCGAAAAATACGCAGCAGAAATGAAAGAAAAGGGTATCGGCAAATCTTATGAAGATGTACTTAGCTATGCACTCTTCCCACAGGTTGCTGAAAAATTTTTCGCAGTACGTGATGCGGCTCCGGTAGAGGAACCAGCAGTTCGCGAACTCGTAGTAGAGGACCTTTCAAACTAACGCATAATTAATAAAAAGCACTCATCATTGCCCAACTTCCTATAAGGATGTTGGGCAGTTTTATTCGCCTATGGCAAGTTATATTGCTTCGCAGTGATATTCGGCTTACGCCGAGTGGTATTGCCTTCGGCAGTTTTGTGGCGAATAAAATATCACTAAAACCGAAAGGTTTTAATATCACTTTGCCGTTAGGCAAAATACAACTGTGAGACCTGTCTCACAATATCACTAATGTCTTTTTATTTTTGAGATGGGTATGCTTTCAAAATATGTAACCCACTATGACACTTTCATCTACAGAAAGTGTCTTTTCTTTTATAAAAACGATGGAAGACAACTTCCTTACGAAGTGTCTTCCATCAATGAGTGCTTTTTTAGTTTTAACTTAAAAGATTTATAACAATTTGTTTTATAATAGATGTTTATTTGAATTTTGTTTTATAATAAATAAAACTCAGGCTCTCTTGCGAACAGTTGCCAAACCGAAAAACACAAGACACATTATTGTGTCTTGTGTTTTTTATGTTTCAGATAAACTTTCCCACAATTCCATTTGCTCTAAAAGTTCAATTTCTAGCGCATCAATTTCATCTTGTAATTCCGATAGTTTTTGATAATCGGCAAGATTTTCTGGAGATTGTTGCTCAGCTTTTAATTGTTCTAGTTTTGCCTCAAGTTCGGCAATTTTATCTTCCGCTTTTTTTAGCGCCTTTTCACGTTTTTGCTTTTCTTTTAGCGGTGTGGTATAGGTTTTTTTCTCTTTCTTTTCGCGAACTTCGGTTTGTTCGTTATCAAGCGTTTCTTTTGGTTGGCGTAGCATATATTCATCATAACCAAAATCATGCATAACGGCATTATCATTTTCAAAAGATATAAGTCTAGTTGCCAACTTTTTTACAAAATAACGGTCGTGTGACACAAAAATCAACGTACCATTATAACTAAGCAATATTTCTTCAAGAGTCTCTTTTGAAAGAATATCCATGTGGTTGGTTGGTTCATCAAGAATAAGAAGGTTAGGTGATTTCTTAAACAGTTTGCAAAGCGCCAAACGAACGCGCTCTCCACCCGATAACATATTTATTGTTTTGAAAACCGATTCCCCGCTAAACAAAAATGCGCCCAAAGCGCTACGTGCTTCGAATTCGTTTAATGATGGGAACGCCGCCATCATATTATCAAGAACGGTTTCGTTTCCCTTTATTTGTGCTAATTGTTGGTCAAAATATGCGGCATTAACAAGAGCGCCCGTGCTAAAACTTCCTGACAAAGCGGGTAATTTACCGACCAAAGTTTTAACAAGTGTGGATTTTCCTTTGCCATTGCCACCGATAATACCGATTCTATCGCCTCGGTAAACATTAAAGGAAATGGTTGCAAGTGGAGTATCAAAGCCGATGGTTAAATTGCTTACTGTAAGCACCTCTTTGGCACTTTGAACGCTAACTTCCAAACTTGCTTTAAATGTTCGATTGTCATAAGAATCAGGCGCATCAATTTTTTCCATACGCTCAATGGATTTTAGTTTGCTTTGCGCCATAGCGGCCTTTGTTGCTTTGTAACGAAAACGTTCGGCAGTAGCTTGAATACGAGCGATTTCTTTTTGTTGAGCTTCGTATTCTTTTGCTTGTAGGTCACGAGTTTGTCGTTTTTGGATAATAAATTGAGAGTAGTTACCTACATATCGTGAAGTTTTACCGTGTTCTATTTCATAAATTTCGTTTACTGTATTATCCAAAAACATACGGTCGTGTGACACTATAAGCACAGCTTTTTTGTAGTTTTTGATATATTCTTCGAGCCAAGAAACCGCTTCAATATCAAGGTGGTTAGTCGGTTCATCTAAAAGTAGCAAATCAGGCTTTGATAAAAGAAGTTTTAAAAAGGCAATTTTAGTACGTTGACCACCCGAAAACTCGCTTAAAGGGCGAAGCTTTTGCGCATCTGTAAACCCGAATTTTTTAATGGCAGCTTCATATTCTTTTTCAAAATAAAAACCACCTTCACGGGTAAAAACATCAAGCAAATCGGTGTATTTTTTTATGTTTTCTTCACTTGCATCAACGCTCATTTTTTGTTGAGCATCATCAAGTTCAGACTTTAATTTTAAAATATAGCTATATGCGCTTCGAATTTCTTCGACCAATGTAACCGAGTCATCCAAAAAGGTCATTTGATTAAGTGCGCTTATGGTCGGATTGCCGCTTATCGCCATAAACCCACCATCACTTTCGCTGTTTGCAAGTGAAAGCTCACCGCAAAGAAGCCTTAGCAGTGTTGTTTTTCCACAACCGTTGCGACCTACAAGGCCGATGCGACTGTTGGTGGTTATATTTAGGTTTATGTCACTTAAAATCGGCTCACCCGAAAGGTCAACCATACCCTTATGAATTTCGATTTGCATTTTATCACCAAAAAGATTTTACCACCTTTTTAATTTGTTTGCAATAGCATAGTTTGTGTGGTAGAATAACCAAGTATAAAAGGGGATAAAAGTAATGATTGGGTTTATAAAACAATACAAAAAAGTGTTTATAACGATTTTGAGTGTTGTACTTGCTGTAACGCTTGGTGTGTTGTGCGCAATAGGTGTGTCAAAAAACGCCAAGATGGTTTGGAGTGAGATATCTTCAAAATCTTATATAGAAAAATTTTCTGATTCAAGCAGTTTGCCACTTTTGGAAAGCGCCCAACAAACTGTTTCTTCCGAAATCTCTTCCAAGGTTGAAACTTCGGCGCCACCACCGCCTACGGTGATAAATGCTTATTTACCATATATGGCGCAAACGCTTGAGGCAGGTTCGAGTCTAAAGGTTATAATTTCTGCAAGACCTGATAGCGAAAAGGTTACAGCCACCTTTAATGGACAAACAATAGATCTTCAAAAACAAAACTATACCGAAACTGAAGGTTTTGTGGATTTTGTAGGTAATTTCACTTTGCCTACAGGCAACGACAGCGATGTAAATCTTGGTAAAGTTGCGTTTTACGCCAAATGGCAAGAATATGAAAAATGGAGCTATTCGCCAAACATCACCTGTTTGCGTGATAGCGCCCTTGATCGAGTTGTGGTAGTAGAGGTTGTAGCAGATTATGCCGAAACATTTGATGGAAACACAACCAACGATAATTCTGATCCAAGACTAAGTTATCTTCCAAAAGGCACAGTTGATTACAAAATAGGTAGTGTGATTTACGATTCAAAAAGTGAAAATTCGTATTATAAGTTGCGCTGTGGAAGGCGTGTCTATATTGATAAAAAGAACCCTCCCGATGAAACTCGTTTTACAGTAACAAAGGCGTATGAAGGTAGTGTTCCGGATACAAACGAAATATCGCTTTCATCAAGCGAGGTATCCGGTAGTCATACATACATCACATTCGATTCGACTTGGAAAGCGCCTTTTACTTTAGAGATTGCACCACAAAGTTATACCGACCCATCGTCTCGTGATTTTACTATTCAAAAAGCGACATGTAGTTATGTGGATATAAAATTTTGTTACACAACCAACATAGGAGGCGATATAACTTTGGTTGATAATCCGTTGTTCTATTCGGCGCAGGTAATGTCAGCCGAAGGCGGATATATACTAAGATTAAATTTAAAAAACCAAGGCGCTTTTTACGGATGGGATTGTTATTACAATCAAGATGGACAACTTGTTTTTAAGTTTTTAAATCCAAAAACAATTACTACTGATGATAGTGAATACGGTATAAATATTAATGGAGCTACAATTTTAATTGATGCAGGTCACGGTGGTAGAGATATTGGAGCCGAGGGATTAATGCCTGACATTATGCCTGAAGCAGAACGCAATCTAAATGTGGCGTATAAATTAAAAGCCGAACTTGAAAAAATGGGCGCTACAGTAGTGATGACAAGATACGATGATACAGCAGTTACTGCCGAAGGAAGAAATGCCGCAATGCGCAAAGCGTCGCCGGATTTGTGTATATCAATTCATCACGATTCGGCCGAGCGACAAAGTGCAAATGGTTGTGGAGTATTTTGTTTTAACGCTTTTTCGCATAACGTGACCAACTATGTTTTTAACAGGACAAAGAATGCAGGAATTTATAATGACATATATAAAAAATGGCATTATTTTTATCTTGCAAGAACCACAAGTTGTCCAGTTGTACTTATTGAAAACGGTTTCATTTCAAGTCCGCTTGACTTTAAAGGTATCAGTAGCGATGCTGTAAACACGCAAAAAGCAATTGCAATAGCGCAGGGAGTTGCCGATTATTTTAAATCTATACAATAAAACTGTTGCAAAAGCAAAAAATAACTATTATAATATCATAGAATAAATTTATGTATTGGTGATAAAAATGGCTAAACAGGAAAAATTAGTAAAATCAATTACCTCTATGGATGAGGACTTTGCAAAATGGTATACCGATGTTTGCATTAAGGCAGAACTTATTGACTATGCCTCGGTTAAAGGATGTATGATTATTCGCCCTTACGGTTACGCTATTTGGGAAAACATTCAGCGCATAATGGATGGCATGTTTAAAGAACTTGGCCACGAAAATGTTTATATGCCTATGTTTATACCTGAAAGTCTTTTACAAAAAGAAAAAGACCATGTTGAAGGTTTTGCACCAGAAGTTGCTTGGGTAACACATGGTGGCGCTGAAGAACTTGAAGAGCGCCTTTGCGTACGCCCTACAAGTGAAACGCTTTTCTGTGATCACTTCAAAAATATTGTTCATTCTTATCGTGATTTGCCTAAACTTTATAATCAGTGGTGTAGCGTTGTAAGATGGGAAAAGACCACCCGTCCATTCCTTCGTTCACGCGAATTCTTGTGGCAGGAAGGTCACACCCTTCATGCTACAGCCGAAGAGGCAAGACAAGAAACCGAACAAATGTTAAATGTATACGCTCGTTTTGCTGAAGAAGCACTCGCTATGCCTGTTGTAAAGGGTCAAAAAACCGACAAAGAAAAATTTGCCGGTGCTGAAGCAACATACACAATCGAAGCATTGATGCACGATGGTAAAGCACTTCAAAGTGGTACATCACACTATTTTGGCGATGGTTTCTCACGCGCATTTGAGGTTGCGTTTACCGACAAAGAAAACAAACTCGTTCATCCACATCAAACTTCATGGGGTACAACAACTCGTCTTATCGGCGCAGTTATTATGACTCATGGTGATGATAACGGCCTTGTGTTGCCTTCGGCAATAGCGCCTATTCAGGTTGCGATTGTTCCAATTGCTTCACATAAGGAAGGCGTTGTAGAAAAGGCGACCGAAATTTGCGACACACTTAAAAAGGTTTGCCGAGTAAAACTTGATGTATCAGACCAAACACCAGGTTGGAAATTTGCCGAATATGAAATGAAGGGTGTTCCACTTCGTATAGAAATCGGCCCACGTGACATTGAAAACAATCAATGTGTTGTTGTTCGCCGCGATAATCGTGAAAAGATTTTTGTAAATCTTGATGAACTCGAAACACGTATTCCAGAAATTTTGGCAGAGTATAATAAGGCACTTTACAACAAAGCGCTTGAACGCCGCGAAGCGATGACTTATGATGCTAAAAATCTTGATGAAATCAAGGATATCGCTGATAATAAACCAGGATTTATTCGTGCTATGTGGTGCGGTGATCGTGAATGCGAAGACAAACTCAAAGAGGTAGCTGGTATTACTTCTCGTTGTATGCCATTTGACCAAGAAGAAATTAGTGACACCTGTGTTTGTTGCGGTAAAAAGGCAACTAAGATGCTCTACTGGGGTAAAGCTTATTAATAATTGTTTTTTGAATAAAAAAGACCACCAAATTTGGTGGTCTTTTAGTTTTGTTATTTAAAAGGTTTGCCATCTGTGTCTAAAATTGATGTACGATTTACCTTATAGCAATAGTATTTTCCGCTTTCTTCGAAAAATTTGTTTAAAAATAATTCCGGATTAAGGTTTTCTACGCTTCCGGCAGGAAGAGTTATTTTTAAAAGGGTATTTCCGTTGTCATCATCAATATAAAAAGATTTAATTTTATCAGCAACCTCTATTTCTTTTTCGCCGCCTTTTTTGGTTTTCTTTAAAACAATTATACTGTCACGACTAAAAAATTCTTTTAATGCAGGTTTTAGTTCACCCATGTCATCAAACGAAATATTGAATTTTGCTGCCGCTACATCACCGGCTTTTTTTACAGGCTCTGCGGCGCTAACAAATTTGATGTAAGGAGGGCAAACAGCGTTTAACTTTTCAGGTAAAAGTGAAATGTCATAATCATCATCTAAAATGCGAATATCAAGTACATCATAATCACTTTCAAACCCAAGCGATAAAGGTAGCGCAAAGGTCATATAAAGATGCGGATTAAAACCCTCTGTATACCACACAGGAAGTTCTGCTCGGCGAATGGTACGCGCCATAAAACGAGTCATATCAAGATGTGATATAAAACGCATACGACCGCCTTTTTTATAAAAAAGTCTAACGTTTTTCAAAGCAAACACCCTTTCCATAAGAGTTTGCGCCGCAACCTGCGCATTTTTCGCGACAATTTGGAGTGGTTTTTTCTGCATGTGCCGCCATATTTTCGCGAATTAAAAATTCTTTTGTAATGCGATAATCAAGGTGGTCCCAAGGCGTGATTTCTTCAAACGAGCGCAAACGATTTGCGTAAAATTCAGGATTCACATCACATTCTTTGAAAGCTTCCATCCATTTTTCAAGTTCAAAACATTCATCCCAACCATCAAAACGACAACCTTTTTTATACGCTGCATAAATCACAGCGCCGAGTCGGCGATCGCCACGTGCGAAAACGCCCTCAAGGAAACTGGTTTTGTTTTCGTGGTAGTTAAAGGTGATTTTTTTGCTTTTTATACTATCTTTGAGAAGTGCCTGACGGCGCATCATTTCTTCACGAGTAATTTGTGGTTCAAATTGGAATGGGGTATGTGGCTTTGGAACAAAGTTTGCCACGCTTATCGACACATTTACTGCTTTGCCTTTTGGTTTTTCAGGCATAGAGTAATAAAGGTCAACAATTTTTTGCGCCAAATCTGCAATACCAACTATATCCTCATCGGTTTCGGTAGGCAGACCCATCATAAAGTAAAGCTTAACTGCTGTATATCCACCACGAAATGCAGTAGCGCAAGTACCAAGAATATCATCTTCGGTGATGTTTTTGTTTATAACATCACGAAGTCGTTGGGTACCCGCTTCGGGCGCAAAGGTAAGACCGCTTTTTTTAAGGCGGTTAATTTTTTGCATAAGTTCTTCCGAAAAATTATCAATTCGAAGTGAAGGTAGTGAAAGACTTATTTTGTCACACTCGGTCCAAGAAAGCATTTCATCAAGCATCGTTTCAAGTCCGGTATAGTCGCTGGTTGAAAGGCTTGATAATGACATTTCATCATAGCCTGTATTTTTACACAAAGCTCGCGCTTGTTTGTTTACAACTGAAGGGCTTTTTTCGCGCACTGGGCGATAAATATAACCAGCTTGGCAAAAACGACAACCACGAATACATCCGCGAAAAACTTCCTGAACAGCACGGTCGTGAACAGCTTCAACATACGGCACAACAAAACGATCGGGATAGAATGTTTCATCAAGATTTTCTTCGATTCGTTTTTCTATAACAGCTGGCGCATCACCTTTTGGTGTGATTGTGGCGATAGTGCCATCTTCATTGTATGTGAAATCATAAAGCGCAGGAATATATACACCTTTAATTTTAGCAGCAGCAGCCAAAAAATCAGATTTTGTGCCACCGTTTTTCTTGATTTCTTTATAAAGGTCTATAACCTCTAAATCTACCTTTTCGCCCTCGCCTAAAAAGAATATATCAACAAAATCAGCAAGTGGCTCAGGGTTACAAGCGCATGGACCACCCGCAACTATAATAGGATAGCTGTCATCGCGCTCACTTGACTTAAGCGGAATTCCACCAAGGTCAAGCATTGTTAAAATGTTTGTATATGAAAGTTCATATTGTAGTGTGAAACCTACAAAATCAAAATCGCGTATTGAGTCGCGGCTTTCAAGCGCATAAAGTGGTATGTTTTCATCGCGCATAACCTTTTCAAAATCAATCCAAGGCGCAAAAACGCGTTCGCACCAAATATCATCTCTAGAGTTGAAAAGCGAATACAGTATTTTCATACCAAGATGGCTCATACCGATTTCGTATGTATCGGGAAAGCAAAATGCAAATCGAACATCAACTTTCGACTTGTCTTTTACTACTTGATTTACTTCACCACCGGAATAACGACCGGGTTTTTGTACTGTAAGTAATAGTTGTTCTAATCTTTTTTTGTCCATAATCTCACCAAACCTTAGTGTGTTAAATAAATATTACAATAAATCGCGATTACTTTCAATGATTTTATTATAAAATCTTATAAAAATATCTTTTAATTTTGCGAGTATTGTGATATAATGCATTATGTATAAGTATTTGTAAAAGGGGGGCGTATGCCATGAAGTTAAAACGGTTAGTTACGATTGTACTGACAGTGTGTATTTGCTTAATGTTATGTGGTTGTGATTTTGTTGACAATACTGCTGAATTGGTATCACCGCCCGAACTTACAGGACAAATGTATCCAATAGGTCAAGCGCTAAAAAACAGCGCAGGTAGTGGATATAATCTTGTTTATCCTACTGCCGGTAATCATCGCTCGGCTATTATCGTTGAAGACATAAATGGCGATTCGGTTTTTGAAGCTTTTGCTTTTTACAGTACACATGATGATGAAATGACAACTATGCATATAAATGTTATATGCCTAAAGGATGGTAACTGGGTATCAGTATCTGATCAAACAATAGTTGCAACCGGTGTTGAAACGGTTGAGTTTTGTGATCTTAACGGTAACGGCACAGAGGAGATTTTGGTCGGTTGGGAAGTTAATGGTAACAGCGAAAAACAATTAAGTGTGTTTAGTTTTGAAGATGACAAACTAGTTCAAAAAATGTTACAGCCATATACAGGCTTTTTGTGTTGCGATCTTGACAGCAACGAAACAAATGAAATTTTTGTTCAATTGCTAAATACTGCTGAAAAAGTAAACAAAGCGATAATTTACAGCTATACCGACAGCGGAATAGCGCAAACGGCAGGATGTATGCTTGATAGCAGTGTAAAAACAGCTTCTGCGCCGCAGTTGTCGGTTTTATCATCAGGCCAAAAAGCAATTTACATTGATGAGATAAAGGGCGTTGGCGCAGTAACAGAAGTGTTGTACTTCTCACGTGGAGAACTAGTAAATCCGTTGCTTGATAAAGAGGCAACAAACGAAAACACACTTACACTACGTGCAGCCAGCCTTGAAATGACCGATATAAATAACGATGGCATACTTGAGATACCAGTAGCTAGCGAGCTTCCAAATGCCGCTGAGAGTGATGAAAAATTATACTATACCAACTGGTGCTCGTTTAATGGTGAAAAACTTTCAATAAAATTAATTACAGTCGTAAATACAGTAGATGGATATTATCTTACATTATCAAACAATCTTGTCGGTTCAATAGCTGTTTTAAAAGATATTGAAAGTCATAAACGAATTATTTATTCATACAATTCTGCTGAAAACATTGTGTATGAAAAACTTTTTGATATAACAGCTGTAAGTGTAAAAGATTTCGAAAAAGATGACTATTATAGCCAAAACTTTACAGAAATTTACCGAAACGAAAGCACGGTGTTTGTGATTACACTAGGTGAAAAGGCTAGCTCAATGGGAATTACAGCAGACACTGTTAAAGAAATGTTTAATATGATAGGGGAGCAGTAATGAAAAGAATTCTTATAGTAGAAGACGAAGTGGCTATTCGCGAATTTGAGGCGATAAATCTCAAACGCGTAGGCTACGAAACTGTTGAAGCGGGTTCGGGCGAAGAAGCTCTTGAAATTTTTGATAATGATATACAAGGTTTTGATATAGCATTGCTTGATGTTATGATGCCTGGCATGGATGGTTTTACATTATGTAAGGAATTGCGTAGTCGTTCAAATTCAATCGGTATAATAATGCTTACAGCAAAGTCGCAAGAAATGGACAAAATAAGCGGACTTATGATAGGCGCAGATGACTATGTTACAAAACCCTTTAGTCCAACCGAATTATTAGCTCGAGTTGATTCACTCTACCGTAGAGTTGGCGCATCTAATGCCAAAGCTCAACCTACTAGTGAGTTGCGTTCTGGCGAATTTGTGCTTGACTTGCGCCGCCGTTCACTTTCGAAAGGTGGTAAGGAAATCGAGCTTACTCAGGTTGAATTTCAAATTATGGAATATTTCTTCCAAAACCCTGAAGCTCCAATTAGTCGACATGATATACTTGTAAAAGTGTGGGGCGACAATTATTGTGGCGAGGAAAAAATAGTTGATGTTAATATACGCCGTTTGCGTATGAAAATTGAAAATGATCCTTCTAACCCAAAACTTATTGTTACGGTTTGGGGAAAAGGTTATCAGTGGGAAAGCAGATAACAATACTCTAAAATTTTAGGAAAGGTAGGTGCACACTGTGGATTTTAAGCTTCATTTTAAAAGCATTACAATGCGGTGGCTTTTAAATGTTTATTTGATAATTGTAGCAGCAGTTACAGCGATAGCGATAATTCTCTCGATGTTGTTTGTATCTTTGGTTTTTGGCAGTGTGCAATCACAATCCTATGACTATGCGCAGGATTTTAAAAACCTTTCTTCTGCAAATCACGCCAATTTTTACGATTTATCAATTGAAACTGCGGAAAGTTTTCAATACAAAGATAAAATTGAAGTACAGGTAATAAGGCGCGATGGCGCAATAATGGTTTCTACCACAGGTTTCCAACCTACCGATAATGTCGTATCCGAGTACGAAAAGGCACTTAACTCATCATCGGGAAGTTATGTTGTGCGTATGAAAAATTCAGGCGGCGAACGCATAATGGCAGGAACGCAGATTGTTTACAACAACGCTGGTGAAGCGTTGGGTGCATATCGCTGGATTACCTCACTTAAAGCCGCTTATAAAAGAATAAATATAATAGTTGCGATAATCATATTGCTCTATTTTTCTGTTTTAGGATTGTGCGCGTTATCAGGATTCTTCTTTATGAAATCTATAGTTACGCATCTTCGCGAAATGGGTAATACCGCTCGTAAAATTGCGGGTGGCGACTTCGAAGCTCGACTTCAAATTAAGGAACACGATGAAATAGGCGAACTTTCCGAAACGATAAACTACATGGCCGGCGAACTTCAAAATGCTGAAACAATGAAAAACGATTTTATATCTTCGGTTTCGCACGAACTGCGTACACCACTTACCGCTATTCGCGGTTGGGGCGAAACCGCTAAAATGTCACTCGGTTTTGATGAAGAATTAGTAGCGCGTGGTCTTGATGTTGTTCTTAGCGAGGCGGATAGATTGTCTGGCCTTGTTGAGGATTTGCTTGATTTTTCACGTATGCAATCAGGTCGAATGATCGTTAACAATGTGCAACCTATTGATGTGTCACATTTATTGTGTATGGTATCGGATATGTACGCTGAACTTGCCATAAAACAGGGTATAGAACTTTCTTACACACCACCTGTTCAAAGTTCTATTGTAATGGCTGATTCTGATAGATTAAAACAAGTGTTTATAAACGTTATTGATAACGCAGTAAAATACACAGAAAAAGGCGGTCTTGTGCTTGTAGCGCAAACTCAAGAAGAAGGTTGCGTTCGAATAGTAGTTAAAGATACCGGTGTTGGTATACCAGCTGAAGACTTGGATCGCGTAAAGGAAAAATTCTTTAAATCAAATAAAACTGTTCGTGGTAGCGGTATAGGTCTTGCTGTGGCGGATGAAATAATTAAACAGCATCAAGGGCTTTTGTTTGTAGAGTCTACCGAAGGCGTTGGAACTACTGTTACAATAGTGCTTCCGCTTTACGAAGAACCAGAAGAAGAAAAGATTACAGAAGAAATTATAGAACCACTCGCAAACGAACAACAACCTCTACCAATAGATGAGGTTGTAGATAACGAGCAACAAGGAGAAAACTAGTTTGGCAAAATATACAACCATAGGTGGTCAGGCACTTATAGAGGGTATTATGATGAAAAACCCTCAAAAAAAGACAGCCCTCGCGGTAAGACGCCCTGACAAAACAATTGATATAAGTTTTATTGAAGAAAAAAGCATAAAAGATAAATTTCCTATTTTTAAATTGCCTGTTCTTCGAGGAGTAGTTACCTATATCGAAACAATGATACAGGGTTATAAGGCGATGATGAAGTCGGCTGAAATATCTGGCTTTACCGACATCGAGGAAGAAACCCAAAAGAAAAAAGACCCCAAGAAAGAATCGGCATTTACAGCCGCTATTATGACTATAGGTTCGATTTTGGGCATCGCATTAGCGGTGGGACTTTTTGTTATGTTGCCTACGTACGCTGTGGAAGGAATAAAGTGGTTATTAAAAACCGAATTTTCTGAATTAGGACAAGCAGTATTCACACAAATAATAAAGATTTTTGTGCTCGTGCTTTATATGTGGGGAATATCTTTTATGAAAGATATTTATCGAGTTTTCGCTTATCACGGCGCCGAGCACAAAACAATTTTCTGCTATGAAGCAGGGCTTGAATTAACAGTAGAAAACGTAAAAAAACAAAAACGCTTACATCCACGTTGTGGAACATCGTTTTTAATACTTATGATATTGGTAAATGTTATCGTATCAACAATAATGCAGATGATATTCCCACCGATTTATGAAAGCGCGTTGCTTAGAAGTGGCGTTGGAATATTGATGCTTCCTATAATTTGCGGTTTAGGATATGAAGTGTTAAAAATTTGTGGAAAATACGACAATGTAGTAACAAAAATCATCTCGGCTCCGGGTATGTGGCTACAACGCATTACTACAAAAGAACCTGAAGACGATATGATTGAAATAGCAATTGCGGCGCTTAAAGCTTGCGATGAAATAGAAGATGAAATTGTAGAGGAAAACACAGAGGAAAATGACAATATTTGAAGCATACAATGACTGTAAAATGCAGTTGCAAAAAGCTGGTATAGAAGATTATGTTTTTGAGTCAAAACAAATTATCAAGCATATTACAGGATATACCAATGCGCAAATACTTACCAAATACACACAACAACTCAGCGAGTTTCAGCAAAACAATTTAACAGCAATAATAAAACAAAGACTAATTCGATACCCATTACAATACATAATTGGTCGATGGAACTTTTTTGGTCGAGAGTTTTTTGTAGGCCCCGGAGTGTTGATACCCCGAAGTGATACCGAAACATTGATTGATGTGTGTTTGCAAACATTAAATAAAAAACCAAATCCAAGGGTACTTGATTTGTGTGCAGGAACAGGTTGTATAGGCATTACATTAAAAGGCGAATGTGAGTCGGCCGATGTTACTTTGGTAGAAAAATATGATGAAGCGCTAAACTTTACAAATAAGAACGCTGAGCATAACAACGCTCAGGTCAACATTGTAAAAGCCGATGTGTTAAAAACCGAAGGTGCCGATGGCTTATATGATTTGATAGTGAGCAATCCACCATACATAAATGGAGAAGATATGAAAAATCTTCAACCTGAGGTTAAGTTTGAACCCGCAACAGCGCTTGATGGTGGCGAAGATGGACTTTTGTTTTATCGACACATAGCAAAAGAATATAAAAAACATTTAGCACCAGGTGGAATGTTGGTGTTCGAAGTTGGAATAAACGAAGCAAATGATGTAGCTGAAATTTTGAAACAATTAGGATACGAAAACATAGACACGCGCAAAGACTACTGTGATATCGACAGGGTAGTTTTTGGGACAGCGATTTAGATATAATTAAACCAAACCTAAGATTTGGAGGAAATAATTATGGCAAAAGAAAAACAAACAAAATCAGTAGGCACAGATAAATCTGCTGAAGGCAGAGAAAAAGCATTGCAAACAGCAATGGCTCAAATTGAAAAACAATACGGCAAAGGCGCTGTAATGTTGCTTGGTGAAAATGCTGCTATGAACGTAGAGCATATAAAGACAGGCTCTATGGCGCTTGATATGGCGCTCGGTATAGGCGGTATTCCACGTGGTAGAATCATTGAAATTTATGGTCCTGAATCATCAGGTAAAACTACCCTTGCGCTCCACTGTGTAGCCGAAGCTCAAAAAGAGGGTGGAACAGCGGCGTTTATTGACGTTGAACATGCGCTTGACCCTGTATATGCAGCAGCGCTTGGCGTCGACATAGATAGTCTATTAGTTTCTCAACCTGATAGTGGTGAACAAGCCCTCGAAATTGCAGAAGCACTTGTTCGTTCAGGTGCGATTGACATCATTGTTGTTGACTCGGTAGCGGCTCTTACAACACGTGCCGAAATTGAGGGTGAAATGGGCGACAACCACGTAGGTCAGTTAGCACGACTTATGTCACAGGCAATGCGTAAACTTACAGGCGCTCTTTCAAAGTCAAATTGTAGCGCAATTTTCATTAA
>JAZRKK010000070.1:0-44781 GCA_045646305.1 Acutalibacteraceae bacterium | reverse complement strand
TTGTTTAGAATTTTTAACTTCCTCAAACCACTCATCAGCAATATCGTCAGGATTTTTTGTTTTATGATTAAGCCATTGGTTGTCATACTTATACTTTACGTCAAGTGAATTCTTTTTAACATCATAAACCATCTTAATTTCAGTAGGCATCGGTCTTTGATGCTCTTTGCATAATTTTCCAAGTTCAAGTGCATCATCAAGTAATATTAAGTTACATTTTTGCTGATTATCAAATGAAACATCATATTGGGATGAAATTAAATTTAGCTTGTGTCTTTTCATTATTTGACCGTTAATTTCAAAAAAATAATCATTTGAAGTCATCCTACCTTCTTGTGAAATATATATATAAATTTTATCAGCAGCACCTTTTACATAATCCATACATGCAAAAACCATGTCCGCCTGTAAATCCATAAATAAATCTTCAAAAACTTTTGCCATTTTCATTAACCCCTTTAATTATTCATATATTTATTTACCACACTACCATCTATGCTATATGTAACCGAAAATCTAGATGGTCGCATACTATTGCCATCATATTGCAACTTAATATCCACACTAACTTTTTGAGCATTATCCAAGGCCCTTGCCCAAATATTTTCTAACTTTTTATATTCGCCTAAATTCACAAGTGCAGATTGTGAAACCAAATTATCAAGTTCTTTTGAGCCACCAAATCTATCAGCAATTAAATGTCCTGCATGATCGCCTTTTTGCTTATCATATGTATTTGGATTATGTCGTTCTCTACGATCCCTTTCAGTATAATATAGTTCCTCAACATATACTTTGCAAATTCTTCCCAAATCATCAGTTTCATATATATAATCATATTCACCTGACCTATATTTGACATTTGGTTTTAATTTACCATTAGATAAATGACTTCCATCCGTAATTACGTTTTTATCATTATACCAACTTTCATCAATATTTTCAACACTTTCCAACTGACTTTTTTCGACATCAATATTTTCTTTATTATTTTCACTATTTCTTCCATCATCCCATAGCCCATCAATAAACGCATCTACATCAATTTTTTTATTTTTATACGATTCACCAAAAATATCGCTTTTACTAATTTCATTACTAACCTTTTCCACCCAATCAGGTCTACTAATTTTATCCTGTTTAAGTTCTAAAATTATTTGTTGCGCTATATCATTGTTCAAAATTTCTTCGTCAACAATTACTCGTCCCGAAATATTATCCGCGATTTTTTTCGCTGTTTGTTTGTCACTGCCAAGCTGTTGAGCTCTATTACTAATAATTTGACATACTGCATTTATATTTTTAACAGCTTGCTGATTGTCGTATTGTTCTGCGTTTTTAACTATATTGTCAACCGCATTTTTACCAATTTCTTTTAGTCTGCTTTCACTTGGATTCGCGTATTCAGATTTAACCTGTAACCAAAGCTCTCCCAACACCTTATTATCAATCGATTCTGTATTACCCGTTTTAACTTTATTTTCTATTTCGATGTATTCATTTGTATACACATTGTTATTACGCGCAAACTCTAAAATTGACTTTATTGTTCTATCATCATTTAAAATCTCACCAAAATTTTCTGCATTTATTTTTTCATATTCCACATTTGCATTAGCAAACGACATAGGTGCTGTAGACAAAAATCCCACTAAATATGCGTACAAAGATTCTTTAAATGTTTCTTCATCAATTTTATTTGACTCACCAAAAATTACATTTCGAACAACCGGCTCTAACATTGTTTGAAAAAATTCTTGTTTACCCTCCGCATTATTGTTTGAAATAGCAACAGCTGTATTTGACACAGCCTTTGCAATCTTAGGATTTTCAAAAATTTCATTACACCATTTAACGGTTTTTTTAGCATAATCCGTTGTGCAATCATCAAAAAACGAAGCCATACCTGTTCCAGAAAGCAAATCTGGCAACAATTCCAAACCTACCTGAACAGCACCTAATTCAATACCTTTAGCAACATCATATCCATCGTTAACCGCCTGAGACAGATTACTGCCAAGCACACCTACAGACATCATTGAAGAATATCCAATTTGTCCACCGGCGTATCCCATTATCATATCCGGAATTTGTGATGAAATACTATTCACACCATCAATCCAAAGATTATATAAAAACCCCTCATCTTTTATATTTTCCTTAACCGTTGAAAACAGTTTTTCTTGATATGTAGTGTCTAATATATTCATAATTGGATCAGCAGCGTTCACAATCCCATTATCCCAAGCACTTATGACCGAACCTCTTGCCATACTCGTTAATTTTCCACTAAAACCACCTGTCACAGCATATTGTGTAGCTTTATTAATTTTTCCTAAATTAACCAATATGTCACTAAAATTTTCGACTTTTTTAAGTTTTACATCCGCGCCTACATCTTGTGCCTTTCTACTTTCTAGATATGGCTCAATATGTAAAATATATTTTCTTATTTCTTCATCATCCTCTTTAGATGCTAAATAATAATATCTTCCCTTTTCTTCTTCGGTCATGTATCCATAAATATCATTACCGAATTTTATTTTTTTAAATAGACCCTTATCCCTAATATTCAATTTTTCAACAGCAGAATTCTTTATCGTTTCTACCGATATTTCATAATCGTCATTATATGATAAACCTTGATATTTTTTATTCCTTTGCTCATTAATAGATTGCCTTGTAAAATTTAATGCTTGTGACTTATTTTCAGGCTCAATTATTTTTGGGGGCAACTGTGCTTTTGTTGCTTTAACGGTCCCATACTCTTGAACAGTTAAAGGCTTACCTAATTTTGATTTTTTCTCGGCACTCTCAACAATCATTTTCTCTTCTAAATTTTTATAATTTTGAACATTATTACGTTCTTTCAAATAATTATTATCTTTAACTGTTTTTTTATTTTTATCTGATAAACTATATTTGCCTGAAAAAGAAGTTGCAAATTTTTTTATATTATCATTGAATTTTGATTTATCTTTCTTATCTCTTACCGCATTCTTAACAGTCCTAAAAACATCACCAAACCGATCAAACTCTCCTGTCTGATACCATTTCTTTTTCCCCATTACTCCATATCTCCAACCTCTCTAAACCTGCCATAGCGAGTCACCTCGCGATACGCAAATACGTCTTTTCAAATTCCCTGTGGTATAAAAGAAGAGAAGATTTGACTAAATCAAACCTTCTCTTCTTTAAAACTTTTATAACTGTCCTTTTGACAATATCACTTGTCTCAAAACAAATATCACTGCAAAGCAATATCACTCGCCATCAGGCGAATAAAACTGCACCAGCTTTATTAACCGCTAATCGCGTAAATTAGACCTTTCTTATTCTGTGTTACAAAACAATCATAATACAATCTAAAGTTAATCTTATACGCATCCATATCCTGTACAATATCAGGAGTAAAAATATCCACCTTATCAACCTTCTTAACCAGCGAAGCCGCTGACTTAGGCATAATAATCGCCTTAATATAACCCGCATCCGCTGTTGCCTCAAAACCAACATCAGTAAAGTTATATTCTGTTCTCATTCTATCAGCCGCAACTGGAATAATCGCACAACCATTTAGGTTCTTTACCTTAAGATCTGCATTACCCTGTTCAAAATCACTTACAGTAATCGAACGCTGAAGTTCGCTGCTTGTCATAAGCGCCGCATACATAACTGGGTCAACAAACGCTACCATTTGCTCGTTTGTATAGCCACTCGCTGCTTCCGCATTATTAATTGCATCAAGCATAATTGTCGCTGCCTTTTCTGCATCAAAAGCGGTAACATTACCCTTTTCACTAGCAATACCATAAAGCTTAGACATAACGTAAGCGTCAATTTCTGGATTAACCTTTGCTCGTGTATATTCACCGACAATCTTGCCTGTAAGTGATGACATACCGCTTTCATCAGCATCCTGCGCATCAATAACAAGCTGCTTACTACGCTCCTGTTCAAGTGTATATGCTGTATAGTTAAAGTTTGTGCCACCCTTTGAATAGCCACTCTCACGGTTGTAATCTCCTAGGCCATCAAAGTCAAGCTGAGGCATATTTACAGTTCTCGCTCCTGTAAATCTCGCCTTAAATTTTCCATCGGCCAAAAAGCCTGTCTTAGATTCCTGAACAATCATCTTATCAAGTTCATTTGCATATTTATTTGCATGTTCAAATACGTTTGCCATAATTTTTTACCTTCCTTTTTTCTATTTCTGCCACAACCCCGACAAAAAGCTTCTATCCGCTGACGAAATATTTTCGCCTCCGCTTCTCATCGCGCCCGTACTGGCAGTCGCTGCCGTTTCATTTGTCTTTTTAGCAGCATCAATCTTTCTTTTTTCATTATACAAATAGCGCAAATAAGCAGAATACAAATCTGTATTTCCGTTCGCCGCTTCAATAATTACTTCACTCGGCAACTCGCTATATTCCGGTGCATCTGGAATTTCTTTCTTTAACATCAAGTACTCTTTGGCAAGACGCGAATTAACACTCTTTTCTTCTTTTTCTCTATTTTCCATTTCAATATTGCTTTCGTTTTCCGCCATTATTTCCTTGTATTTTTCCGATTGCTTCTCCCTAAATATTTGCATACCTATTTCAACATCTTCACTGTCCTCACCATACAAGTCTTCAAGATGCTTGCGATATGCATTTTCTGGAGCCATTACAATGTTATTAATCAGTGAATTAACATCCATATTGTTAATCGCAGCCGCATATTCAAGCTTCTTTCTCAAACTTTCAGTATGCAACGCCTTTTGAATTAAATTCACAGCTTCCTCTTTAGTCAAATCCCTAATCTCGTGATTATACTGCACCGAAATAAAAGGCTCAAATTCATCATCCGCTTCCAATACGGAGCTGTGCGCTAAATCAACATCCGTATTCATTTCGTTTTCTTCTGCATCAGTGTCATCATCTGGTGTAACAAAGTCACTTTCAACATTATTTTTTTCTGTTTCTAACTCCTGTGACTCATCAAGTGTGGTGCCTCGATAAGGCGAAGTTTTTCTAAAATCTTTTTCTTTCATTTTTTCTCCTTTTGCTCTATGGCGAAGAGCATTTTTCATTACTAACAAACCATAATTATTACATCTACTGGCAATAATTACTCTTTGGTTATACTACCATCATACGATAAAAAATTTTTCCATTCTCTCTTCATTTTTTTATCTTCTTCGCTTTCCTCAAAATCTATCTTTTCTTTGCTTCTTTTGCTCAGTCTTTTATCTTCACAAAAATATCCAATCAAAAAACCAATCGCGAAAAGCGAAAATATCAGTAATACACCAACTACCAAAGTGCACAACAAAGCGCACATACTAACAAAATCATTCATTTTTTACAAACCTTTCAAAAATTTTATATCTTTTAAATTTAAAGCATGTTTTTTCCTATAATACTCATCATTTGTTGGCTTATGTGTTGTCACATTTGGATTTTGTGGTCTAAAGTATTTAACATCATAAAACGCATATCTCATAGCATCCATTAAATGATTATTTTGGTCCTCAGGTGCGTTAACCCCATTTTCTCCCTTATCCTTTTTCCAACAATAACTCGAAAGTTCAAAAAAAGTATTTTTACATTTTGGATGCACAAAAATCTTATATTCCTGTATCTGTGCAATTCCATTAAGTATCGAGTCCTTACCTTTTACGCTTGGCATTATTCTCGATATTCCAAGTCGGCGCAAATCCTCGTTAGATTTAGGCTCTGCACTATCCGCTCGTATACGTTCCTTTGCAAAACCTTTCTGTTTTATCATTTCAGCAATATCACAATTAAGCATCTTTATCTCATAATGTTCATCATATATGTAAATCTCTTTTTCTATCGGATTTACTGCAAAAGCAATAAACGCCGTAGGATCATTTGTGTACCCATAATCAAGTCCAAAAAAATGCCTTATCTCCCAAAACTCTAATTTATAAGGCTCAGCAGCATCATTGTCTTGATTTTTATAAATCAAATTACCTTTTTCATCAAAATCAAAATCCAATATTTCAAAATTTTCATATATTAGTCCATCTGCTACGCCCCACTCGCCAAGCCCTGCTACAACATATCTCCTATAATTCGTATCTCGCATACGCTCAAAAACTAAACGGTCTGTGTCATCCAAAAACTCATTGCACAAATAATTTGTAGTATATGTATTCACATTTTTTTGCCTATTATCAAAAAACCGTTTTTTTAGCCAATGAGATTCACTCCATGGATTAAATGTTATTGTAGTCTGCTTAAATAAATGTGGTGGCACATTACCACGCGGCACCGATAAGTCAAGTTTCTCAAAATCATTTTCACTACCTATTTCAAATGCTTCCTCAATCCACACCCAACACAAATAACCTTTTGATACAGTTGTTGATGCAAGTTTTAAAACATCATCAAATCCCCTAAACAAAATCCTTTGTCCTGTTGGCTTAAATACCATCTCCATCGGTGATACCGTGTTTTGCCAAAGATGCGCAACGCCAAGTTTCTGTTGCGCCCATTTAAGTTGTGCAAAAGTACTGTCTCGATGTGTGGTAAATACAGCGCGTACTACTAACAAATTACTATCTGGATACTTCATAAGTCGATATATAAGATTAAGCGCTGTTGTTGCGCTTTTTTTGCTGCCCTTGCCACCTTTTAAAACTCTGTACCTGTTTTTATCATTCCAAAAATCACCATACCCCGCACCAACAATATCAGGCAAATAAACTACTTCACTTTTCAATTTTATCCTCACCGGATATAAATACTACTCCACCAGAATTAACGTTTCTGTTTTGTAAGTTTTTAAGGTCAAAAAACAATTTCAAAGCCTGTGGACTACCTTTTTTAGCTGTCTCAATTATTGCTTTCCAAATTTCAAACAACTCAGTTTCTGTGTATCTATCGATCAAGAAATTTATATACTGTCGGAATTCTTTCTTGTCATACCATCTATAAAATGTCGAACGCGCAATATTAAGTTCATCACAAAGTTTACTGATGTTTCCATCAAACTCAGAACTAATAATTTTTTCCGCACACTTTTTCATTTTCGGTGATATAGCAAATTCATCATTATTTTTAATTTTCATTTAAGCACCTCCAAAAATTTAATTTTAAATACTTTTTACCACGTTGATATACTAACACAGCTTTTACTGACATTCACTGACATGCTTAAACTATATCCGGTAAATTAATAACTGCTTTTTTATATATCCTATAAATTTGTCTTTCGCTGTAACACAATATTTTCGATATCTCAGCAAAACTAAATCTACATCTATCTCCATATTCATCAATTTCGCCTAAGTATAAAAGTCTCAATAATCTTTGTTGTGTTGAATCAACAAGTGTACCAATTGCTCTTTCAATTTTAATTCTCAAATCATAAAGCTTCTCAAGCTCATCTCTTATAAGCAAGTCAAAGTCAACCGCCCTATTTTCAACAGTAATCTCTACTACCGTACCTTTTTTATTACTTGCCATTATTTTTTCATCAAAATCAGTACTTTGATATGTATCGCAAATTCTGCTACGTTCTTTATCTCGTCTTAACTGTTCTATCCTGTCATCAATTTGTCCGTATTTTTTTAAAATTATCTTTTTTTCTTCTATCGTCACAGTATTTTTTCCTCCTCGCTATTAAATCAATCATTGCTACAAACTGTCCATAAGATTTATACACACCATAAAATTTATTGTAATCATCACGAAACTTTTCAATAATTGCTATGTTTTTGCTCTTCTTTGCTTTCAGCAAATACTGACATTCTTCACAAATTCCACTCTTAACTGCTTTCTTTCCGCAAATACAATTCTTTACATCCATTATCCTTCACCTTTTATATATTTCAAAACTCTATTCAAATCATTTTCTGTTGTCATTTTAAACATCTCATTCTGCATACTAGAATCCAAAAACCCAAACATCTCACATATAATTTCAATCAGCATTTCAACACCATCGGTTAACTCACAGTTTTTTATGGCAATCCCAAAAATATTTTCCAATGAATCAATATGCAAATTCAAACATTTTACTACCTGCAACAACCTTTCAACTATCTCTATTTTTTCAACATGAGACTCGAAACTAAAAAAATCATCACTGTTGCACTTCGGACAAACCGAAATCCTTTCATAAGGCGGATTATCAAGACCATGTGTTTCAAAATATGTTTTAACATCACTAAAATAACGCTTACATTTATTACAAAAAAATCTTTTATCTTTCATTAATATCAAATTCTCCATATTTAATTTTTAAGATTATATTTGCTTTGTTTAGCAATTTATTTTCAATTATCAATTTTTTAATTACGCATCGCATTACAAAATTTCTTCTATCAGCAAAAATCGCGCAACACAAACTACCCAAACTAATTAAAACTAACAATAAAATTAAAATTAATGTCACATATAATGAAAATCCTTCTAAAACAATACAATTCATATAATACCTCCTGTTTGTATCTTTTTTAGATACTCACGTCACAAAAAAATATAAAATTACCTCCCTCCACTCAAATATGCAACGTTGTATCTTTTTTCGATACATAATATTACCATCTATTTCCAGATTTGTCAAGAACTTTGTATCTTAATTCTAACTTTTTTAGATTTTTACTTGACATTTAGCTAATTTTAAGATACAATTGTTGCAGAAAGGAATGATTTCTATGAATATAGGCTCCCTTATAAAAAAACTTCGTACTGAACATAACTATTCTCAAGAGGAACTTGGCTCAATGCTTGGCGTACAACGTGCTGCCGTTCAAAAATGGGAATGTGGTGCTGTTAAAAATTTAAAACGCGAAACTATAAAAAAACTTTCCGAGATTTTTAATGTTCCCCCATCTTATTTTATAGATGAAGACTACTTATCTTATAATAATATTATTTCATTTCCAAAAATGAGTCGTATCCCCCTTGTTGGAACAATTGCCTGTGGCACTCCAATTCTTGCTACTGAAAATCTCGATGGCGAAGTTACGGTTCCTGAGGATATAAATGCCGATTTTGCACTTCGTTGCAAAGGTGACAGTATGATCGATGCTCGTATTAATAACGGTGATATCGTATATATTCGCCAACAACCTACCGTTGAAAATGGCGAAATAGCTGCCGTACTTATCGATGAAGAAGCAACTTTAAAACGTGTCTATATAACCGATAATACAATTACTCTTGTTGCATGTAATTCAAAATACCAACCCTTTGTCTACACCGGAGAACAACTAAACCAAATCCGCATCCTCGGCAAAGCAGTAGGTTTCACAAGCACTATAATATAATAAAAAAATTAAGGCTTACCTTTCGGTAAGCCTTTTTTATTTATCTCTGAACTCGACCAGAACCATCGCCGCCTGCAAGTTTTTCAACTTCAGAAACGCTAACTCTGTTATAGTCACCCTCAATTGAATGTTTAAGAGCAGATGCTGCTACTGCAAACTCAATTGCTTCCTGTGTTGACTTACCGGTAAGTATTGAATAGATAAGTCCGCCACCAAATGAGTCGCCACCACCTACACGGTCAACAATGTGCAAATGATATGATTTAGAGAAGCAATAATTTTCACCATCATAAAGCATACCTGCCCAGTCATTATCACTAGCAGAAATTGAAGAACGAAGTGTAATAGCAACCTTCTCAAAACCAAACTTGTCAGCAAGCTGTTTTGCAACAGATTTGTAACCTTCGTGATTAAGCTTACCACCATAAATATCAGTACCTTCAGCTTCAATACCGAATACGTCTTTTGCATCTTCTTCGTTAGAAATGCAAACATCAACATACTGACAAAGGTCTGTCATTGCTGCGCGAGCTTCGTCACGTGTCCAAAGCTTACCACGGTAGTTAAGGTCACAAGAAATCTTCACACCTTTAGCCTTAGCCGCAATACAAGCCTCGCGGCAAATTTCTACAACGTTTGGACCAAGTGCTGGTGTAATACCAGTAAAGTGGAACCAATCAGCGCCTTCAAAAATCTTATCCCAATCAAAATCTTCTTTAGATGCCATTTGAATAGCTGAATATTTACGGTCATAAATACATACCGAACCACGCTGTGAAGCACCTTTTTCAAGGTAATAAATACCAACGCGCTCACCACCACGAGTGATGTTTGATGTATCAACGCCAAAAGAACGAAGTGAATCAACAGCTGCCTGTCCAATAGCATGTTTAGGAAGCTTTGTTACATAAGCACTGTCCATACCATAGTTTGCAAGTGATACTGCAACGTTTGCCTCACCACCGCCAAAAGTAGCTTGCATTTGGTCGTTCTGGAAAAAACGATAATAACCATTAGGTGCCAAACGCAACATAATTTCACCAAAAGTAATAATTCTTGCCATTATCCTCTAATCTCCTTTAAAAGTTCTACTGCCTCACGAGTAAGCTGTTCAATTTCATCAAATTTGCCTTCAGTAATTTTATCACCAGGAACCATCCAACTACCGCCGCAAGCAATAACAGCTTTGCAATTCAAGTAGTCAGCAAGATTCTTAGGACCAATACCACCTGTTGGCATAAATTTAATCTTTGTATATGGTGCAGCCATTGCCTTAATCATATTCACACCGCCTGCTGCTTCTGCAGGGAAGAATTTAAGATAGCTAAGGCCCAAAGACATACCCTGTTCAACTTCACTAGGTGTACAAACACCTGGAATAATTGGATAACCCTTGTCAACGCAATGTTTAACAACAACAGGATTAAGACCAGGACTTACAATAAACGAAGCGCCCGCAGCCATAGCCGCATCAGCCTGCTTTGGAGTAAGCACAGTACCTGCTGCTACAAGGAAATCAGGGAATTCTTGAGCAATAAGGCGAATTGCCTCTTCTGCTGCATCAGTTCTAAAGGTTACCTCTGCACAGCAAATGCCGCCTTTTTTAAGTGCATTTGCAAGCGGAACAGCATCCTTTGCATTGTCAATCTTGATAACAGGCACTACGCCTATATCACTGATTCTTTTAATTAAATTTTCCATTTTTATATTCCTGCCTTTACAAGAAAAGATTTACAGTATAATTTTACCACATATAAGAATATTGTCAATAAATAATTTAATATTTTATTCCTGACTTTCACTTTCAGTTTCCGACTCAGTTTCTTCACCATCTTCGGTCTCTAATTCTAAAACATCAGGAGAATCTAGCGCTGTTCCCTCATGTGTTGAACAAACACTAGGCACATTACTCTTTTTATACCAGCCAACAGATTTTGATTCACAAGCATCGGTAGCAAGCATACCTGTCTCGGTGCAATAATATCGATTAACAGCATAACTGCTTTCACCGAAAGATTTTGCTTCAAGTCCGCTATGAACCTTAGACATAACAGCGCCCCACATTTTCATAGCAATAGCGCTATCATTAATTGTTTGCTGTGTATCATATCCACACCAACATGATGCCACATAATAAGGTGTTCCACCTACAAACCACAAGTCATTAGAATTATTAGAAGTACCTGTCTTAGCATAAATCTTCATATTACTTACATAGCCAGCGGCACCCTTACCTGTACCATTAGAACCATAAACAACACCTTGCAACAACTTGTTCATAACTGTCGCAGTGTCCTCACTCACAGCAACCGATGACTCAATATTTTCATTAGAAAGAACCACATCATTATGCTGATCATAAACCGCGTAATAAAGTGTTGGCTCATGATAAAGACCACCATTACCAAATATCTGGTAAGCTGCAGCAGACTCTAATGTAGTAATACCGCCGTTTGTTCCACCCATTCCCAATGGTGATAAATCTTTATCATGTTCATTAAGAGTAGTAATTCCTAATTTTTGTGTTAAAAAGTCATAACTTACCTGTGGAGTTAATTTATTAACCAAATAAACAGGAATTGTATTTATCGAACGTTCAAGTGCATACTGAACGCTCACACCACCCCAATATGAACCATACCAGTTTTTAGGAGTCCATCCGTTGTAGTTTGTAGCTGTATCATTAACAATTGAAGAATAAGTAATAATTCCCTCTTCAATGGCAGGCGCATACGCTGCAATTGGCTTCATTGTCGAACCTGGCTGTCGCGCAGCATCCGTAGCTCGGTTAAATCCTGTAGTACCTAGGTTTACAGTCTTTTCGCCTATTCCTCCGGCAAGTCCTCGTACTCTACCATTATAATCCATAATGGTAAATGCACCTTGCAACTGTTTACCATCTTTGCCTATAAGACCATATTTTTCCGAATCAGAAAAAACTCCATCAACAGCTGCTTGAATTTCAGGGTCTATTGTAGCATAAATCTTATAACCACCGCTATAAAAGTTTTCAGCCGCATGTGCACTATCCCAACCATACTTTTCGGCCAAATCATTAGTTACATCAACAATTAATGCATCTATAAAGTAGTTATTAACCTCTAATTCATTAAGTTGTTCACGTGATGCAACAAGATTTAATTCTTCTTTAGAAACAGCTTCATACTCTTCTTTGGTTATATACCCCTGATCAAGCATAAAGTCTAGTACTAATTGACGTCTATTTTTGTTGTTTTCAGGGTTATCCTCAGGGTCATAAATTGATGGACCTTTTGTTATTGCAGCCAAACTTGCACACTCTAAAAGAGTCAGCTCATGTACGCTCTTATCAAAATAATAGTTAGCCGCAACCTCAACACCATATAAACCATGGCCTAAAGGTATAGTATTTAAATAGCACTCAATTATAGTATCCTTCGTGTAATGACTCTCAAGATATCTTGCTCTCATAATTTCGCGAACCTTACGACTAGCACTTTGTTCACGGTCATTCGAAAGATTTTTAACCAACTGCTGTGTAATTGTAGAGCCACCCTGACGTGATGAATAAATCGGTATAAATTCATTTATAACCGCACCAAAAGTTCTCTTCCAGTCAACACCATAATGTGTTTGGAATCTCTTGTCCTCTATTGCTACAAACGCATTTACCAACTGTTGTGGAATACCTGTATAGGTAGTATTCTCTTTATCCTTTGCTGCCTTTTCATCATAAGGTCTCCAAATACGATTATACTCACCATGTAATCGTTGGTATTCAACCCATTCACTGCTATCTTTATCCTCAATATAGATGGTAGTAGTAAAGTTTAGTTCCAAATCATTTAGGTTAACATCCATACTTCCATCAACCATTGTAAACGCATAAACCAAAAATGTACCTGCTACCAAACTAACGGTTATTATACCTATAAGCATAACAGTCAAAAACATTTTCAAAAAACGTTGCTTACCAAGTTTTTTTCTTGTGCGTTCACGTCTAGCGCTATCAACAGCACCCGAAGAAAAACTATTTAAATCTAAAGATTCATTTTCATTTTTTTCAGGTTCACTATGACTAAAAATATCATTATTGTCCATGAAAACACCTCCATAAAACGCTAAACATAGCATTACAGGTTATATTATACAACAAACAAGCAAAATTTGATAGTTACAATTTTTTAACTAATATTAATAAAATATTAAGGGAATAATAAATCAAAAAGCTACTAGGTGATTTTATGCGATTTTTTATTCAAAACATTTTATTCCCTATATTAAGTTTTGCATTTTCTTTTTTAATAATATTGCATATCATTACAAACTACAATAAAACTAATACCAACTTAAATTACACTTTAAAATCATATAAAAACACCGTTGCATTATACAACGGTGAAAAAATTATAAAAATTTACAACAACATTGTTTTAAATACCCTGCCACAAACAGACATACAAAACTTTAACAAGGGCATCCCAGTTTCAACTCAAGTTGAAGCCGAATTATACCTTGAAGATTTTGACAACTAGTATTTCAAAATTTGCTGTATAAAAACAAATTATTTTTTAATTAAAATAGTATCAACAGCCGATTTAACAACCTTAACCAAATTTTCATCTTCACAAAGTTCTGGAACATACGTAACATCACTTGTATTGCCACCAAACAACTTACAATACCATGTAAGTGCTGCTGCATATCTACCATAACCAAGTGTCAAATGAAAACCATCACGATTAAGAGAAAGACCACCATTTTTGTAATCAAATTCTTTTGTGTTTTCCCTCAAATATTGTATAACATCACCCGATGGAATAACATCCGCATCTATACTTTCAGCCGCTTTAGCATAAGCATCACTCAAGCAATCGTACATGCTTTTTTGATCTCTATTATAGAAATCAAAAAGTTCACTATCGTAGTCTGTTTCATAAGCCCAAGTCTTATGAATATAGAATTTAGCGTTAGGACAAGCCTCTTTAACAATCTTATAAAGATCACACAAAAATGGTTGATATTTATCATACTTACCACTTTCGTAACTTGCTTGTTGGAATGTAATAATATCCCAATCTTCCATAGCAAGTGCTTCGCGAAGAGAAATTTTGCGAACTGGCTCACCTTTTATTTCATAGTCGTAGTCAGCTCTATCTTCCTCATAAAATTTCCAATGCGCATAAAGAGAACAACCACCGTAATAAAGATTTACATTGTATATCTCTTTACCTGCGCTTTTGCAAATGTCATAAAGCCATTTTTGCGCATCCTGCGAAAAGCTGTTTCCTATACTTAGTAATTTCATATTTAACACCTACTATTACACAAAATTTACATACCATTATTTTATCTTTACAAAAGCATAATGTCAATATATAATTGACTTAAAAAAAGATTTATGGGGTGTTTTTATGAAAATAACATTCATGGGCGCCGGAAGTACCGTATTTGCTAGAAACGTTATTGGTGACTGTATGTGTTCAGAAGTCTTGCGTGACAGCGTGTTTGCGCTATACGACATTGATGCTGACCGCCTCGAAGAAAGCCATACAATTTTGGAGGCTATGCGCGAACAAAAAGGTAGCTACGGCAAGATTGAATGTTACTGTGGCGTAGAAAATCGTAAAGATGCTCTTCGAGGCGCTAATTTTGTTATAAACGCTATTCAAGTTGGTCTTTATGACCCTTGCACTATAATAGATTTTGAAGTACCAAAAAAATATGGGCTTAGACAAACCATCGGTGATACTTTAGGTATAGGTGGTATTATGCGCGCCCTTCGCACAATACCTGTTATGAATGACTTTGCCAATGATATGGCAGAAGTTTGCCCCGATGCGCTGTTCCTTAACTATACAAATCCAATGGCTATGCTCACAGGCTATATGCTACGTTATACACCTATTAAAACCGTAGGTCTTTGCCACAGTGTTCAAGCCTGTACCAAATCTCTTTTTGATACCCTTAAAATGGATTATAAACCCGAAGACTGTACCGAGCTTATTGCGGGTATTAACCATATGGCGTGGTTGCTCGAAATCAAGGACAAAAACGGTCGTGACCTCTACCCCGAAATAAAGGCAAAAATTGATGATGAAATCAATAACCCGAACTGCAATAATAAGGTTCGACTTGAATACATCAAACATTTCGGTTACTACTGCACCGAATCCAGTGAACACAACGCCGAATATAACCCATTTTACATTAAATCAAAATATCCCGAACTTATCGAAAAATATAACATCCCTCTTGATGAGTATCCTCGCCGTTGCATAAATCAAATCGAACGCTGGAAAAATGACTATAAAAATATTCTTGAAACAGGTTTTAAAGACCACACCCGTAGTTTTGAATACGCCTCACACATTATGGAAGCAGTTGTCACAAACACACCTTACCAAATTGGTGGTAATGTACTTAATACTGGCCACCTAATTACAAACCTACCTGAAAAAGCCTGTGTTGAAGTACCCTGCCTTGTAAACAGATATGGAATAAATCCATGTTTTGTTGGCGAACTACCCGTACAATGCGCCGCTATGAATATGACCAACATCAATGTCCAACTACTTACAATCGAAGCGGCACATACCCTTAAAAAAGAACATATTTACCAAGCGGCAATGCTTGACCCACATACAGCCGCCGAGCTTGATATCGACACCATCAAAAAGATGGTAGACGACCTTATCGAAACCCATGGAAACTGGCTACCAAAATATCATTAATTTAATAAAATCGCAGGTTTTAAAAACTTGCGATTTTTTCTCTTTATTCCTTGATTATTTAAAATATATATGATATATTTTAATAGGAAACTACTTCCATATTTTTTAAGGGAGGTTATATATCATGACCGATTTTGAAATGAACGTAAAAGAAGAAGGTTTTTACAAAGGCGAACCTTGTGATGATTTTAAAATTCATCTAGAAAGTTATCACCCTGGTGTACCAGGCTACTCAGTAGCGTACAAGTATTACATTGTATTTAAGGGTGAACGAATTACTCCACGTGGTTGCAATATTAGAGCCGACTATCCAGACGTATTCTTTAAAGCAGACGAGATTATCATCCCCGATGCTACTCGTCAAATGGGCGGTTGGATGACAATTGACCTCCACTGCGCTCTAGACCCCGACTACACTGCAAAGTTAAAGATTAAACTTCGCAAATACGAAATGACCCTCGAAGATAACTTCGAAACATATAACAAAGACCTTTGGACTCCTCGTCACGATGGAGCAAAGGTTGCTATGGCTTATACCAAGGTAAAGGACAACTATGTTCGCGATGGCAAGCTTTGTCTTGACTTTGAAAAGAACGAAGAACCTGTAATCCGCAATGGTGTTGAATGCTACTATTCTGATGCAGGTCTTACCACAAAAGGTAAGTTCTCACAAAAATATGGCTGCTTTGCTTCAAGTATCCAAGTTCCACCTTGTCCAACTGGTATCTTTACCGCTTTCTGGCTACTTCCAGAGGGTAAATATCAAGAAGATTACTTCTTTAAACGCACCGATACCGGTGATGATTTCCACGGTTGCAGTGAAATCGATATTATGGAAATCTTCTGCCACCCTGCTACACGCGGTAGCGCCCACACCGAACATTATTGGGAACCAAACTGGGATCGCAACATAAGCGGCATTACCAAAAGTTCTCTTGGATATGATTATACTATCCCAGGATACAAAGATGGTCAATATATTGAATATGCTTGTGTTTGGAATGAATACGCAATTTACTACTACGTAAACGGCGTCCTTGCAAAGGTAAACGACAAAATTGCTCCTGTTGATGAGGTATTCCCTGCTTACATTCTCTACACCTGCTACATAGGACCTGAAGGTAGCGGCGCATTCTGGGGTGAGGTTCCGGACAAAGACCTCCCACAGGCTATGAAGGTTGACTGGCTAAGAGTATACAAATAATTCTAGGAGTACATATTATGACTGATTTTGAATTAAACGTTATTGAAGAAGGCTTTTACAAAGGCGAACCTTGTGATGATTTTAAAATTCATCTTGAAAACTACCATCCTGGAGTACCTGGTTACTCAGTATCGTACAAATATTACATCGTATTCAAGGGTGAACGAATTACTCCTCGCGGCTGTAATATTAGAGCCGATTACCCGGGTGTTTACTTCAAGGCCGATGAATTAATTATCCCTGATGCTACCCGTCAAATGGGCGGTTGGATGACAATTGATCTTCATTGTGCAGAAGATCCCGACTACACAGCAAAACTTAAAATCAAGCTTCGTAAATACGAAATAACACTTGAAGATAACTTCGAAACATTTAATACAGATATATGGAATGCTCTTTCTGGTGCTTCGAAGAAGCCGATGGCATTTAGATTGGCTAAAGACAACTACATTCGCGATAACAAATTATGCCTTGATTTCGAGAAACACGATACTCCTACCATCCGTAATGGAGTAGAATGTTATTACTCTGATGCTGGCGTTAGTACAAAAGATAAATTTTCTCAAAAATATGGTTGTTTTAGCACCCGTATGCGAGTACCCGCCACACCAACCGGTATTTTTTCGGCATTTTGGCTAATGCCACAAGGCAGATATCGTGAGGATTATTTCTTTAAACGCACCGATACTGGTGATGAATTCCATGGTTGTAGTGAAATAGATATTATGGAAATTTTCCACTACCCCGCAACACGTGGTTCGGCTCATACCGAGCATTATTGGGAACCTGGTTGGGACCCTAACACACAACCAATTACCAAAAGTTCACTTGGTATAGATTATACCATCCCAGGTTACAAAGATGGGGAATATCAAGAATATGCTTGCGTTTGGAACGAATATGCGCTTTACTACTATGTAAACGGCACACTTGTAAAGGTAAACGATAAAATCGCTCCTGTTGAAGATGTGTTCCCGGCTTACATACTCTATACCTGTTACATCGGACCTAAGGGTAGCGGCGCCTTTTGGGGCGAAGTTGATGATGAAGATTTGCCACAATCAATGATGGTTGACTGGCTCAGAGTTTATAAATAACGTCAGGAGAATAAAAAATGACTGATTTTGAATTAAACGTAAAAGAAGAAGGCTTTTACAAAGGCAAACCTTGTGATGATTTTAAAATTCATCTTATAAAATATCACCCAGGTGTTCCAGGATTTACCCTTAAATACAACTATGAAATAATATTCAAAGGCGAACGTATCAGCGCACGCGGCTGTGGTATAGAGGCCGACAATCCTGAGGTATATATTAAAGCCGATGAAATTCTCATACCCGACCGTGTTCGTAAACTCGGCGGCACACTTACCATTTCCCTTTTCTGCTCACAAGATCATGATTATACAGCTACGTTAAAAATTAAAATGCGTAAGTATGAACTCACCCTTGAGGACAATTTTGAAACTTATAACAAAGATTTATGGAACGCACGTAGTGGCGGCGCCAAGGTTGATATGGCCTTTACAGAACCACTTGATAACTACGTTCGTGACAATCACCTTTGCCTTGATTTCAAAAAGCATGAAACTCCTACCATCCGCAATGGTAAAGAGTGTTACTACTCTGATGCCGGCGTTGATACAAAGGGTAAATTCTCTCAAACATATGGTTGTTTCTCTACCAGAATGAAATTGCCCGATGCTCCAAAAGGTATTTTCTCAGCTTTCTGGCTAGTTCCAGAAGGTGTATATCAAGAGGATTACTTCTTTAAACGCACCGACACTGGTGATGAATTCCATGGTTGTAGCGAAATTGATATTATGGAAGTTTTCCACGATGCTGATACTTTAGGTTCTGCCCATACCGAGCATTATTGGGAGCCAAACTGGGATCGTGCAACACAAGGTATAACCAAGAGTTCTCTTGACAATTTCTATACTATTCCAGGTTTTAAATACGATAAATATTACGAATTTGCCTGTGTTTGGAATGAATACGGAATCTACTACTATGTAGATGGTGAGCTTGTAAGAGACAATCCAAACATCGCCCCTGTCGATGATGTACATCCTGCATTTATTCTTTATACCTGCTACATTGGACCAAAAGGTAGCGGTGCTCGTTTTGGTGAAGTAGAAGATGAACTTCTTCCAAAAACACTTCTAATTGACTGGCTCAAAGTTTATAAATAATTTAGGAGACTATTAAAATGACCGATTACCAACTTAATGTAAAGGTTGAATCATTTTGTGGTGATAAACCTTGCGAAGATTTGCTTATTCACCTAAAACAATACCATCCTGGCATTCCGGGTTACGCTTTAAAGTATAATTACTTCGTTACTTTTAAGGGCGAAAAACTCGCCTTCCAAGACTACGATGTAGATTTTAATCTGCCTATGGTATGGATTATTGATGAATTAATTGTAATCCCCGATGAAATTCGCCAACGCGGTGAAACTTTAAGAATTACAGTTACTCACAAAATCCACAAGCAATATTCTTCTACCATATACATCAAAATGCGCAAGTATGAGCAAACACTTGAAGATAATTTTGATACCTATAACACAGATTTATGGGAAGGTATGCCTTATGGTGCAAAAACGCAATTATCTATTACCCCCGTACAAGATAACTACGTACGCGATGGTAAATTGCGTCTAGAATTCAAAAAGCTTTCTGAACCAATTATACATGATGGTAAAGAATATTGGTACACAGATGCAGGTGTTAGAACTAAAGGCAAGTTCTCACAAAAATATGGTTGCTTTACCGCTCGTATGAAGCACCCAAGTTATCGCAAAGGTCTTTTCACTGCGTTTTGGTTAATGCCTGAAGGTACATATTGTGATGAGTATTTCTTCAAACGCACCGATACCGGCGATGATTTCCATGGTTGTAGTGAAATCGATATTATGGAAATCTTTTGCCATCCTGATACATTGGGTAGCGCCCATACCGAACATTTCTGGGAGCCCGGTTGGGACTGGGATACACAAGGTATTACCAAAAGTTCTCTAGGTGAGCATTATATAATTCCTGGCTTTAAGTACGGTGAGTATCAAGAATATTCTTGCGTATGGAACGAATACGCTATTTACTACTACGTAAACGGCGAACTTGCAAAAGCTAACACAAACATTGCTCCTGTCGATGACGTAAAGGAAGCATATATCAAGTTTACTTGCTATATCGCTCCTGAAGGCAGCGGCAAACATTGGGGTGACGTTCCGGATGAACTCCTCCCACAAGAATTTGTTATCGATTGGCTAAAAGTATATAAATAAAAAAAGACCACAAGTCTAAATTTAGACTTGTGGTACTTTTTTTACTAGCACTTAGTATTCAAATCTTATCATATTCCACGAGTGTTTGCTAAGGGTTATTTGTTGGTTACAAGATTTTACTGCCACAAAATCTTTTTTATTCGGCGCAACACTTTGATTATTCTTAGTGTTAATTGTTTTTAAATCATCTGAATATAGCTCAATATGCTCTTTTATAACAGCGTTATCAAAACCATCTAGTTCTAGTGACAATTCCATATTTTCATTCAAGGAACGATTAACCACAAAAACAATAATCTCACGATTTTCTTCATTAACAATAATCGAGCTTTCAATGAAAGGAACATTCAATTTATCGGTAGTTGTATATGCATTACATTCAACAACAGATTTTAACACCTTTCCTCTACCATACTTTGATGCATACATATATGGGTAAAAGATAGTCTGCGCCCACGCCTTTCCATCGTTTTCGGTCATTATCGGCGCTATAACATTCACTAGTTGAGCAATACATGCAAGTTTGACTCTATCACAATTATTCTGCAGTGTCATTAACATACAGCCAACAAGTAGCGCATCCTCAAAATTATATACATCTTCAAGTAGCGGTGGTGCTATCTGCCAATCCTCAATTTTTGCACCATGAGAATGATACCAAACATTCCATTCATCCAGTGCAAGATTTATTGTCTTTTTAGAATGCTTTTTAGCCTTTACAGCATCACAAAGCGAAGCAACCGATTTAATAAAGGCATCCAAATGCACCGATCTGCCTAAAAAATCAGCAGCATTATTTTTATGATTATCATAATACTGATGCATCGAAATATAATCAACATTATCGTATGTATGCTCTAATACAGTAAGTTCCCATTCACCGAACGTTGGCATATCATAGTTCGAGCTTCCACAAACTACCAACTCAATTTTGGGATCTATCCATTTCATACACTTTGCCGTTTCATTTGCTATACGCCCATATTCTTCTGCCGTCTTGTGTCCTATCTGCCAATCACCATCCATCTCATTTCCAAGACACCAGGTTTTTATTGCAAATGGCTCACTAAACCCATTTTGCTTTCTTAAATTCGCATAATAAGTATCAGTATCAGCATTACAATATTCAACCAAATTTTGTGCTTCCTTAGCCCCGCGTGTACCAAGATTAACCGCCATGTTTATCTGCGTATTTGCCAGTTTTGCCCACTGCTGAAACTCATCAATACCAACCTGATTAGTTTCAACAGATTTCCACGCAAGATCCACTTTTTTAGGTCTTTTAGTTTTATCACCTATTCCATCTTCCCACTCATATCCCGAAACAAAATTGCCACCAGGATATCTAACAATCGGTACATCAATTTGTTTTACTAAATCTAAAACGTCTTGTCTAAAACCATTTTTATCAGCAGTTTCGTGTGTTGGCTCATAAATTCCTCCATATACTGCTCTCCCTAAATGTTCAACAAACGATCCATATATGCGTTTATCAATTTCTCCTGTTACAAAATTTTTATTAACAGTAATTTTAGATTTCATAAACAGTCACCTACTCTTCAATAGCAGCCTTTCTCGAAATAATTTCACTAATTACTTTTGGATCAAATTTTGCCTTACGCTCATAAGTGTAAAGTCCATTTTGCTCTTGCTCAACATCGGTAAGTTGAGTATAACAAAAGCCAAACATGTTTTCATTATCTATCAATGTGTCGGTAAGACCTTTAAGCCTTTCTATAAACTCTTTTTCGGTTTTGGGTGCATTTCCGTAGCCCCACCCTTTATCAATAGACCAACCAATCCCACCATACTCACTAACAAAAAACGGCATTTCCCCATCATAACTCTGACGATTTTTAAAAGCCGAATTAAATTCAAATACATTGCTATTTCCAAGCGGCACATAATGGCTTTTAAAAATATCAGGATTTTGCTCATAATCATGCAGATCATATACGTCTGTAACTACATGAAAATTACCACTTGTGTCTATACAAGGCCTTGTAGAATCCACTGCTTTTGTTGCTTTGTAAACAAGACCTAACAATTCATCGTGCTGTTTTCTACCCTTTTGATCCCAAGTTTCATTAAAAGGGCACCACCCTATAATAGCCGGATGGTTAAAATCACGCTCGATTTCCTCTAGCCACTCAGGCAAAATACCATAAATACTATCAGCATACGAATGGTCAAGTCCCCAGTTAGGGTACTCGCCCCAAACTATATATCCAAGTCTATCGCAGTGATATAAAAATCTTTCTTCAAAAACCTTTTCGTGAAGTCTCGCTCCATTAAATCCCATCGCAATCGAACGCTCAATATCCGCGATCAATTCATTATCGCTTGACGCTGTATATACACCATCAGGATAAAAGCCTTGATCAAGTACAAGTCTTTGAAAAACTGATTTACCATTTATTAAAAACTTCTTACTATCAATTCGTATATCACGAAGTCCAAAATAACTTTTAACCTCGTCTTCCTCATAATTAAGCACCAAGTCATAAAGTCTACCATTACCTACTTCCCACAAATGCTTTTCACATAGTGAAACAGTAATATTAGCATTGCCTCCGTTCGAACTGACCTCAGACTTACCAACACTTTTACCATCATAAAAAGCTTCTGCTTTTAAAACACCTTTACCAACAAGCATAGCATTTATATTTACAGTGGCGTTATTAATGTCAGTTACATATTTTACATTCTCAATATAATTCTTCGGTGTAAATTCTAGCCAAACCGTCTGCCATATACCCGTAGTACGAGTGTAATAACATTCATAAGAATTATACTTCTCACTTTGTTTTCCACTTGGTACCAACCTACTGCGTGTATCATCAATAGCAAGTACGGTAACAACGTTTTTACCCTCAACCACATAATCACTTATATCAAATTTAAAGGAAACATATCCTCCCTTATGAGTACCGCACTTATTTCCATTTATGTATACAACAGTCTCATAATCAACTGCGCCAAAATGTAATACAACACGACCACTAATCTGATTTTTACTTATCTCAAACTCTCGTTTGTACCATACTGCATTCATAAAATCAACATTTCCTATTCCTGAAAGTTTGCTTTCTGGACAAAAAGGAACATTAATCTTTAAAGAAAACTGCTTATCAACCTCAAACAATTTCCTATCTATACCACTATTTGAATTATCTATTTCAAACTGCCATTGACCATTAAGATTAAGCCAATTTTTACGCATAAACTGCGGTTTTGGATGCTCGATTCGATAAATCACAGTAAATCATCTCCTTATATTTATCATATCAAAAAATTTTAATCTCGTAAATCACATTTTCTATAAAATTATTGACATATTCTCTTATATCTAATAGACTATATATGGTGATAATATGTACAAAGTAACTTCAATCAGACATGCATTCCCCGAAAAAGCTGGTTTTTTCATTGATAGACCAAACGGTCTTGGTGAATTTTTATTTTTGCATTTTTATAATAGCGTTGAAATTATAATTAATGGCAAAAAAATTATGACCGAGCCACACGCTGTAATTTTATATAATCCTAGCACCCCCGAATATTACAAAAGTTATGAACCATTATTACATGACTGGTTTCATTTTAAGGGTAATAACGACAACCTAATCCTAAATAATTTAAAATTTGATGAAATATTTTATCCAAACAACTACAATTTCATTACTGAAACCGTTGCTGAATTAGAAACTGAGTTTTTTAAAGGTGATTTAAATCGCGATTTTTTATATGATTTAAAAATCAAAGAATTACTAATAAAACTTGATCGTGATGTATCTAACAAAAATGATGAACTTTCAAATCTAGAGCATATCACCGATTTCAGATACTTACGTGGAGAAGTTTTTTCAAATTTAGGCGATAATTGGCCAGTATCAAAAATGGCAAAACGATTAGGTATGAGCGAATCTCATTTTTACCTACTATACAAAAAGATATATGGCATCACCCCCACTGCCGACCTCATAAAGGCTAAAATCGACAGCGCAAAAAACACCCTACGATTTCATAATACTCAAATTAGCGATATTGCCGAAAGCTTAGGCTATCAAAACACAACCCATTTTATAAGGCAATTCAAAAAATCAATAGGTATTTCACCATCCCAATATCGAAACAAACATAAAAACGGCAGTTAAAACTGCCTTTTTTTATGATGCTTTTTCTAATTCATATTTCTTAGAAACCTCTTGCGATACCTCAAGCATATTCTCAGCATAAATTCCATATCCTGTAAGGCTATCACTTACCAACACGTGAGTCAGCGCACCAACCAACTTCCCATCTTGCAAAATAGGGCTACCACTCATACCCTGTACTATACCGCCCGTTGTATTTATGAGTTCATTATCAGTAACATTTACAATCAAATTTTGTGTTTTTGAATTACTTTCTCCCGTTCGCTTTATCTCACAACTATAAAGTTTTGGCATATCGCCATTTACTGTACAAAGTATTTGCGCCTCACCATTTTTCACCTCTTGTTTCATAGCAATTTCTGTCAAATTTGCCGCTGTTATTTTTTCATTAACAACGCCATATACACCCTGCTCACAATTAAGTGCAATATCCGCTATACTATCATAGGTAAATTTGCCCTTTAACGCTCCGGGATTTCCCGCGCTACCTTTTTCCACATCAACTATTGCCGCTTCTACAAGTTCGCCCTGTTCAATTTTCAACAATGTTTCAGTATCTGCATCACATATCCCATGTCCTAAACCGCACACAACATTTGTTGTGGGGCTATAAAAAGTCAAAGTTCCAATACCTGCCGAACTATCTCTCACCCAAATACCAATTCTATAAACTCCACTATCATTATCTAACACGGGCTTAACTTCACATTTAAAGTTTTTGCCATCTCGTACTACCTCAAGTTCTATTGTTTTACCACCGCAATTTGTTATATATTGTGACAATTCCTCATTACATGTCACCACATCGCCATTAACAGTTTTTATATAATCCCCTACTTTTATGCCCGCTTCAACCGCAGGATTCACTTTTCCATCCACTGTATTTACATCTGTGGCTTCAATAACAAGCACTCCATCAGTATATATTTTCATACCAAACGGATTACCAAGCACTGATACATACATATCATCTACTATTTCCACATTTACAGTAGAAAAAGGTATAACTCCAAAAATCTTTAAATCCACTTCAAAACTATCGCCAATTAAATGTTTTTCATTGCTTTGCGACATTTTAACACCATTATATACAGCTGTAATCGGCATAACAGCATCAATTTTTAGTTCTTCCCCATGGTTAAGTTTATAACTTTCATCCACGCTAACACTCATAATATATACTGAAACAAAAACACTGCTACAAACAAATAGCAATAATACAAATATTGATTTTACAAATTTTTTCATTTAAACACCTCCGCTCTAATTTTAATCTTCCCAAAATATTAAATTTTTAAAATAGGAAATTTTTAAAAAAAATAAAAAAGGACACATACATTTTTGTATGTGTCCCCTTTATATTTAAATATTTATTCACCAAATGGAAAATCAAATGTTCCATCGGTAGAGCCTTGTGATTGTTCATCACGCTCGCTTTTTATTGTTGCCGAATAACTAGAATCGCTAGTATTAGCACGTAATTTAACCTCGAAGTCAACCTCACTACCATCTTCAAGTAACACAGTGAGTGAAATCTTATCTCCAGCTTTGCACTCCTCAATTATATTTAAAACAATATCATCATTTGTAATTTCAATACCATTAACGTGAGTAATAAAATCACCCTCGCCAACTTTTCCGTAAATATCACTATCTTCACTAACCGATACAACTAACAAACCTACAGCGGCATAGTCCCCAATCTCAGCAGTAACCGAATTAACCTCAGTATAAGTAATTCCTAACTTAGCTCGATCTACTACTTTTCCTTCCGCAATAAGCTGTTCTACAACTCGCTTCATGGTCGTTGTTGGAATTGCAAATCCAACAGCATCATAATTAACACCCGCAAGTTTAGATGAAGTAATACCAACTACTTGTCCATACATATTAACAAGTGCGCCACCTGATGAACCTGGATTTATTGCGCTATCTGTCTGAATTAAACTTGCAGAATAACTTGATGTTGTTTTTACTCGGCGTTTGGTAAGTGAAACGATACCACTTGTAATTGATGTGAAATCAGTAGCATCATTTGGCCTACCCATAGCAACAACCGATTCACCATTTATAAGTTCATTAGAATTACCAAATTCAGCAACCTGTAACTTTTTACCATCAATTTTAAGCACAGCAAGGTCACTTACAGTGTCCCCCGCAACATAAGTAGCATCATACTCTGTACCATCATACATAAACACCTTAAATTTAGGTGCACCTATCTCAGAATATATATGGTCATTTGTTACGATATAACCATCTCTTGTATAGATAACACCCGATGCATCACTTGCCTGACCAGCCTCATTATAAACGCGAATACCAACTACCGATTTATTCACATTATCATAAATTTGTGCAGGAGTATTAGGATCCTCATTCTTTGGCTTTGCCGATAAATCAACATCCACCGAAGCGCCTATATAATTATTTGCCACGCTGCCTCTACCCATAAAATATCCAGCAGCGGTAGTTGCTGTAAGCAACACAACAGCTGCCATAACAGCGCAAAATACGCGTAGTCCCTTAGACATTGGTTTATAATCTTTTATAGGATTAACCGGAGTATATTCAACCTTATTCCACACTGGTTCATCCTGGTTTAAAAATTCATCCGAACTATCTTCTATAAATTCTTCACCAACATCAATACTTTGAAGTACTTGTTGTGCTTCTTCAAAATCTTGTTGGATATTTTCAGTTTCTAAATTATTATCCTCGTTATTTTCTACACCAAAATTCTGGTTTAATTCATCCATATTTAAACTCCTATCTATTTATCGGCAAAGTAAATTCAAATGCAGTAAATTGATTTTCCACACTCGATACCGAAATTACACCACCGTGATTTTTTATAATTGTTTTAACAATATATAAACCTAAGCCTGTGCTTTCCTTATTTGTTGAACGAGATTTATCAACTTTATAAAATCTCTCGAACACATAAGGCAATTCATTTTCGGGTATACCCTTACCTGTATTTTCAATTCTAAATGTCACATTCTTAGAATCATGTTTTACCGTAAATTTTATATTCCCACCATCATTCGAAAACTTTACAGCATTATCCACAAGATTATATACTACTCGATGTATCAAATCTTTGTCAGCGCTTATAGTAACATCAGTCAACGAATCAAGCCCTTCCACATTCAACTGTTTTTTCTCAATTCGCTGTTCTTGCGCAATAACAATACCTAACACCTGTTCCCTAAAATTAAAAGATTCAGGCTTTAAAACAAACTCATTAGATTCTAATCTAGAAACACTAAGCATAGACTCTACCATTCTTGATAGTCTCACAACCTCATCGTGAACAATTTGCAAATAATGGCTTTGTCGTTCCGGTGGTATAGTACCATCAATCATTCCATCAATAAAACCACCTATTGTAGTCATCGGTGTTTTCAATTCGTGCGAAACATTTGCTATAAAACTTTTTCTAACATCTTCAAGTCTAGCTAATGAATTTGTCATTTGATTAAACGATACAGCAAGCTGTCCTATCTCATCATCTCGTGTTACTGGTATTCTTCGAGAAAAGTCACCTCTTGCCATGCATTTTGCTGCTTCTGACATAAGTTTTAATGGTTTAATAAGTCTATATGTCATCGCAGCCATTGCACCAAATGTAAGCAATAATGGAATTATAACTGAAATAATGTAAATCTGCGCCACGCGTTTCATTATATTTGTTATTTCAGACATTGATTCTGTTGCAATTACATAACCTTTGTTACCACCATTGCCGTATTTTAATTCAACAACTGCAACATAATGCGGGTTGCTATATATACCAAGTTTATTAATCGATTTACCGCCATCTGCAATTATAGATGACAATGCTCTTTTATCAGTCTGCATACCGGCATGCTCGCATTTTTCATCCGAATTCCATTCTCTACAACTACAAATTACAATATATCCATTCTTATCAGTAATAAACAAATCAAAATTTGAAACATTCGAAAGATTTTGCATTACATAGTAAAAAGGAACTTTATTGTATTTTTGATCATCATTTTGAACAGTATGCTCTACAAATTCGGCAACCGTTTCACAAGATTTTTGAAGTGAATTATACTTTTCTTCAGAAAAGTAATTATTGAATATAAAAGTCAAAATTACAAGCACCGAAGAAAGGCTTACCAAAACAATCAATGCTATTGCACCAAATTGCCTTTTAAAAAGTTTTTGACGCATGTCTTATTTTACCTCAAACTTATATCCAACGCCCCAAACAGTTTTTAGTGACCATTTGTCTGACACGCCTTCTAATTTTTCACGAAGTCTTTTAACGTGAACATCTACTGTACGTGAATCACCGTAATAATCAAATCCCCAAACCTCATCAAGCAATTGATCACGAGTATATACTCGGTTTGGATTACTTGCTAAGTGATACACAAGCTCTAACTCTTTTGGAGGTGTATCTATCTGTTCACCATTTATTTCAAGTTCGTAGTTTGTAATATTAATACGAAGTTTATCATAACGCACCTCACGTACGCTATCACTTTTATCGGTATCTCCCATTCTACGAAGCACAGCTTTTATTCTAGCTACAACCTCTTTTGTGTCAAAAGGTTTTGTTATATAATCATCAGCACCAAGTTCCAACCCTAAAACCTTATCAAATGTTTCGCCCTTTGCAGTAAGCATAATTATAGGCACATTTGAAGTTTTTCTAATTTCTCTACAAACCTGCCATCCATCAAGAACTGGCATCATAATATCAAGCAATATAAGATCAGGATTATTCATTTGAACTTTAGCAACAGCTTGTCCGCCATCATTTGCTACTATGGTGCTAAAACCATCCTTTTCAAGATACAATCGTAATAACTCGCATATATTTTCATCATCATCTGCTATGAGTATTTTTTTGCTATCTATCATAACTCTCCTCCTATTTAAAGAAAGTAAAAAAGATTATTTAATTATATAATAATACAATAATTAGTAAATAGTATTACGAAAATGTGAATTATTAGTTACATATAATAATTATACACTAAAACAAAAGAAAAAGCCACACCAAATTAGTGTGGCTTGAAGTCAAAATTACTCAGCATCAGCTGTAGCGTTTTCTTCTTCCTTCATCTTTGCGAAACATTCGCTGCAATAGATTGGACGATCATCACGTGGAATAAATGGTACACGTGCGGTGCCGCCACATGCTGCGCATACAGCTTCGTGCATTTCACGGGGTGCCCTTCCTGCGTTTTTACGCTTATCGCGGCAGGGTTTGCATCTCTGCGGCTCGTTCTCAAAGCCTTTCTCCGCATAAAATTCCTGCTCTCTTGCAGTAAATACGAACTCTTCTCCGCATTCTTTGCAAACTAGGGTCTTGTCTTCAAACATCTTTTTTACCTCTCTTGATTTAGGATTAGCCCCGGACGGAATCGCACCGACACCTTTGTGAAACACAACGCTCTGTCTAATTAAACTACATAGGGCATATATAAGCGGTTAACACCGCGTTATTACTGTTTTATTTTCGAACGAATACGCCTAAGCGCATTATCAATTGATTTGGTTGAAACGCCAAGTGCATCAGCAATTTGCGAATAACTTTTACCACTTAAAAACTCATTCAAGACCTGATACTCAAACTTTGATAAATCTTGTTTTATAATAGATTCTAAATCATTATAACTTTCTTTTTCAATAAGTATACTTTCAGGGTCACTCATATCAGCAAGTTCAATATCATCTATCGGTGAAATTAAACCTTCCGGTATATGCTTAGCAGCGCCTGTTACACGTGAAAGTGCTGATGACATAGCTCTGTTTATACATAAACAAACAAATGTCTTAAAAGAAGCTTTTGAAGCAGAATACGTTTTAACAGCAGAAAAAATCGCCATTACGCCCTCTTGTATAAAATCTTCGGTGTCAAGTCCGCTAACATTATATCGTGATGCAACACTGATAATATAGGGCATATAACGATTTATAAGTAGTTGCAAGTATTTATACTCACCATTATTTATAAATTCAACTAATTGATTATCCGAAAAATTTTCCTGCATTAAAACTCCATACTATTCCACATTTATTATATTAAATATACATTACTTATTAAACATTGTCAAGTATTTTTATGAATTTTGACAATATACAACAAAAAAATACGGCATTTACTAAAATAGATAAAGTAAATACCATATTTTTATAACTCTTATTTTTATTTAATAAATTTTTTATACCCTTTTCCGTATTGAACAGCTCGTGAAACACGACTAAGAGTCGCTGATGAAATAACGCATTCTTCCATTACTTGGCTGTATGTTTTTCCGCTAAGCAACAATTTTGCTGCCCTTACGCGCTGTGCCATTTGTTCTATTTCTTTTGTTGTACATAAGTCATATAACAATTCATCGCAATCTTTTTCCGTTTCAAGCGACAAAAACAAAGAATATAAAGCTTTAATATCTTCTTTATCAGCAAACATATTAAACCACCTTTAAATTCTTTCAAGCGAATTTTGCAAAAAATGACGAGTTTTTTCACTCTTTGGATTTTCAAAAATCTCCTCCGGTGTTCCCATTTCCTCAATTACGCCATCAGCCATAAAAATTATCTTGTCTGACACATTTTTTGCAAATTCCATTTCATGGGTTACTACAATCATTGTGCTACCCTTTTCTTTGAGCCCCTTAATAACACGCAACACTTCTCCTGTGAGTTCAGGGTCAAGCGCACTTGTAGGTTCATCAAAACAAAGTATATCAGGGTTTAATGCCAAAGCTCGTGCAATAGCAACGCGTTGCTGCTGACCACCAGACAACTGACAAGGATAACTCTCTATTTTTTCTGTAAGTCCAACCTGTTCAATAAGTTCGTATGCTTTTTGTTCTATTTGCTCGTTAGTACCCTTTTTAAGTAATTTAGGGGCCAAAGTTATGTTATCAAGCACACTATACTGTGGAAATAGGTTAAACGACTGAAAAACAAGTCCAAAATGCAAACGATTTTCTCTTATTTGTTCATCGTTAAGCGTTGTCACATCTTCGCCATCAAACAGCACTTTATCTCCAATACTTATAGTACCGTTATCCGGTGTTTCCAAAAAATTAAGACAACGAAGCAAGGTAGTTTTACCACTACCGGAAGAACCAATTATGGATATAACTTCACCCTCACTAAGTGAAAAACTTATACCCTTTAAAACTTCAGTTTTACCGAAGCTCTTTTTTATGTTTTTTACTTCTAATATAGCCATATTCACACCTCTTACGACTTGAAGTAATCAAGTTTCTTTTCGACTTTACCGAGTATAATTGTAAGCAAACCTACAAAAATAAGATAAAATACACCCGTAAAGAACAATGGCCATATCAAAGCTTTTGTAGCGGCAAGTTCCTTTGCTTGCTTAATTATTTCGCATACCATAATGCAGTTAGCAAGCGCTGTGTCTTTTATAAGTGTAATTATTTCATTAGACATAGGTGGAACAATGCGCTTTACAACCTGCTTAAGAATAATATTTTTAAACACTTGTGACTTTGTAAGTCCAAGCACATAACCCGCCTCATATTGACCTTTTGAAATACTTTCTATACCACCACGATATATTTCCGAAAAATAACAAGCATAATTAATTGTAAATGCAATAAGAACCGCAACAATTCTTCCGGCATCCGCAACCCCAAAATTTATATACATAAAACGATCCACTTTACTAAAAAGTGGATAATTAAATAATAAACCTGGAACATAGTAAATTATAAATATTTGAAGCATTAGCGGAACGCCGCGAACGATCCAAACTATCACTTTTGAAACAGCTTTTATGGGACCAAACTTGCTCATAGAACAAAACGCTATAGGCAAACCAAGCGGTGCGCCGCAAAGCAGCGTCACCGCAAAGATTAGTAAGGAAATCATAAAGCCGTCCCATAAAAAAGATGTAACTTCTAAAAACGACATTTATATTCTCCAAAAAATTATTTCTGATCAGAAAAGTCCTTAATTGCTGTATTCTCAACGCCATATTTTTCAGCAAGTTCTTGAATTGTACCATCAGCGCCAAGTTTTTCAAGTTCGGCATTTACTTTAGCTGTAAGTTCACTGTCCTTTTTGAAGCCAATTGCATAGTATTCAACTTCACTTGAAAGACCTTCAACAATTGCAAGATCAGCATAATCGCCATTACCAACATACGACTTAGCAAGTTGAGCATCAAGAACAGCAAAATCAGCTGTACCTGAAACAACCTCAAACAAACAATCAGTTTGCTTTGTAGCGCCCTTGATAGTAGCACCTTCAAAACCATTTGCATAAGTTTCACCTGCTGAACCACTTTCAACAGATCCAAACTTACCATTCAAATCAGCAGCTGCTGCAATTCCTGAATCCTTTTTAACTACTACAACTTGGCGATTTTCCATATAGTTGTAAGAAAAGTCAACCTTATCTGCACGAGCTACGCCATCATCATCAGCTGTATTAGCTGTAAAACCATTCCATACACAGTCAATAGCATCTGAGTTAAGATCAGTATATTTGTTATCCCAGTTAATTTCCTGGAATACTACAGTGTAACCAAGATTACCAAAAACAGCTTCAGCAAGTTCGGTGTCAAAACCTACAAGCTTATTATCTGCATCAAAATAATTCATTGGTTCATAAATTGTATAGCCTACAACAACTGTCTTGTCTGCACCGCATCCTGCAAAGCAGAAAAGCATAGCCACTACCATAAGTAATGCAATAATCTTTTTCATAATAAAAATCTCCTTCGTTCCCTTTCGGGTTTTATTTGATGTTGCTATTATACTTTATCAAACTAAAGTTGTAAAGTGTTTTTTTAGGTTTTAATCACTTTTGTATATATGCACAAAAAACTTTAAAACTTTTGGTTATAATCACTTTAGTTCGTTAGAGTGATAAATTGATTTATGCAAAATTAGAAGCACTTACCATACAAGTGATAGGTGCTTCTATATCAATTAATCACATATTAAATAACTCGAACTCTAATTACACCATCAACAGCAGCTATTCTTTCTTCCACAGCCGCAGTATCATCGACACTAACGTCAATCATTGTGTATGCATAGTCACCACTTGATTTGTTTAACATGTTTTCAATGTTAACATTATTTTCAGCAACAATACCTGTAATAGCAGTAAGCATGTTAGGTATGTTTTTGTGAATAACACAAACACGATGTTTACCACTACGTGGCATTGAAATAGCCGGCATATTTACTGAATTAACTATATTACCGTTTTCAATATAATCTATAAGTTGTTTTGCAGCCATGTCAGCGCAATTATCTTCAGACTCAGGTGTTGAAGCACCCAAATGAGGAATAGCAATAACTCCATCTACACAAAGCATTTCTTCAGTTGGAAAATCGGTTACATAAGCCGCTACCTTGCCATTCTCAAGCGCCTTAAGCATATCATCCGAATTAACAAGACCTGCGCGAGAGAAGTTTAGAATTCGAACGCCCTCTTTCATCATAGAAATGGCATCAGCGTTAATCATATTTTTGGTATTATCTGTAAGCGGCACATGAACGCTTATGTAGTCACATTTTTTATAAATTTCATTTATATCGTAAATATGAACTGCATTATGTGTAAGATTCCAAGCAGAATTCACAGAAAGGTATGGGTCATAACCGAAAACAGTCATACCAAGATGATTTGCAGCATTCGCTACCATAACACCAATAGCGCCAAGACCTATAATACCAAGTGTTTTACCCTTAAGTTCTGGACCAGCAAAAGCTCCCTTTCCTTTTTCAACTAGTTTACCAACAGCATCACCTTCGCCTTTTAAAGTTTTTGCCCACTCAATAGCAGGAATAACACGGCGAGAAGAGATAAGCATACCAGCCAAAACAAGCTCTTTAACAGCGTTAGCATTAGCTCCAGGAGTATTAAATACAACTATACCCTGCTCTGAACAACGGTCAATTGCTAAAATAATTGTACCTGCACCCGCACGAGCAATAGCTTTTAAACTTGCTGGAAACTCTGTATCGTGAAGAGCAGCCGAACGCACAATTGCACCATCAGCATTTTCTACCTCATCACCTACTGTATATTTGTCATCAAAAACTTGAAGACCGATTTTAGAGATTTTATTATAAGTCTTAATCTTAAACATTATGCATTCTCCTCTTCAAACTTCTTCATAAACTCAACTAGTTTTTCAACACCTTCAATTGGCATTGCGTTATAAATAGATGCTCTCATACCGCCAACACTACGATGACCCTTAAGGTTTACAAATCCTGCTTTTTTAGACTCAGCAACAAATTTAGCATCAAGTTCATCATTACCTGTAATGAAAGGTACATTCATAAGCGAACGATCTTCAGCAACAACTGTTCCTTTAAACATCTTGCTGTTATCAAGAAAATCATAAAGAATGTTTGCTTTTTTAACATTCATTTCCTTAATAGCTTCAAGTCCGCCCATTTTCTTAATCCATTTAAAAGTAAGACCTGCAATATAAATTGCATAGCAAGGTGGTGTATTAAACATAGAGCCATTTTCAGCATGTGTTACATAGTTAAGCATTGTAGGAGTAATATCCATCGCATTGCCAATAAGATCTTCTCGAATAATTACAATAGTAACACCTGCTGGAGCCACGTTCTTTTGCGCTCCGGCATAAAGCATTCCAAACTTTGTAACATCGATCGGCTCTGATAAAATACAGCTTGAAATGTCAGCGATAAGCGGAACATCACCTGTATCTGGCAATTCGTTATATTTTGTACCATAAATGGTATTATTCATACAAATATGAACAAAGTCAGCATCAGGATCAAAATCAGCAGCAGTAGTCTTAGGGATATAAGAATATGTCTTGTCTGCACTTGAAGCTACTGCACGTGCTTCGCCATAACGAGCAGCTTCTTTATAAGCCTTATTAGCCCACTGACCTGTGATAATAAAGTCAGCCTTTTTATTCTTATTCATAAGGTTGAGCGGAATCATTGCAAATTGTGTAGATGCGCCACCTTGTAAAAATAACACCTTATAATTATCAGGAATATTCATAATCTCACGAAGATTTGCTTCTGTCTCGTCAAAAATTGCCTGATACTCTTTTGAGCGGTGTGACATTTCCATAACAGATTGACCACTATTACCATACTCCATCATTTCATCAGCCGCTGTCTTAAGCACCTCTTCAGGTAGCATTGAAGGACCTGCACTAAAATTATAAACTCTTGCCATAATATAAAACCTCCATATTGGGACAATCTCTCCCGAATTTGTTCACTATTATATATTATTCAGCATTCATTGTCAATAGGATTGTTAAAAAATAGACAATCTTTTTTAAAATTTCTTTTTTACAATAAAATTTATTGTTATTTTTTTAACAATTATTTAAAAAAACAAAAGCCGCCTTTGATTTGGCGGCTTTATTTTAGAGCTGTAAATCCTCTTTAATTCCCTTGCAAATAGAATCAAGAGATAAATCATTTTTGAAATAATCCGTATCGGTAGGAAGTGTAAAATCATCTTCCTTGAATGAATTTGTTATCTTCAAAAGATTGTTAGCAATATTTTCAGGTGTCATATCTGACAGCGAAACCATATTGCAATTAAATGATGCCATATCCTTATTTTCATAAGTATTTGTTATAGTTTTAATACCAAATGTTGACATCTCAAGAGGTGGATAACTTGGATGTGGAGATACCATAAGTGATATACCAGCATAACAAGAACCCATCATCTTAGCATATTCTTCTATGGTAAGTTTGCCGCAAGAACGCAATTCGCATCCAACGCCAATTGTAAGATCAGGATGTTTTTCACCCGCTGAAATAAGTTGCCACTCAGCAGCATCGTCAGCAAGAATTGCCCATCTGCGCAATGAATCTGCCACAATTTCAAAGCAGTTTCTTTGTACCGAAGGTCTACCATATACAATAATCTTCTTTTCCTTTTTGATAGGTGGATTATTTAATAATTCCTTTTTCAAAGATGCATTCAAAACTGGGTCAAAACAATATTCTCTAAAGAAAGAATAATTGTGCAATTTAAAATAATCTCTAAGTTCAGAGCTGTTAAATACTGCTACAACCGGTTTATCCATACGATAAGTGCTTTCAGCCAAAGCACTACGTGATGACCATGGATAGAAATATGGCTCATAATCCTGAATCAAATATACTAGTGGTTTTGCCTCACCAGCATTCGATTCAATGCATTTAACAATTTCACGTGCATTATACGCAGTCCACCAGCCTGTACATACAAAAATATCATTTTTACCAACCGGTATTGTTTTACCGTAGCGATTAGCAAAAGGTACTACTTGCTTATCAAAAATAGCATTATCAGCGCAATCAACAATCTTATAACCTGGGTATTTAGCAAGATACTCTTCCCCTGTTTCTTCATCAGTAACTATCATTCTGCGCTTAATTCCCAACTCATCAGCAAGGTTTTCATAAAAATGTATAGCTGTGGTTATACCACCAAAAACATGAGCTGGATTAAGTGTCGGAACAATTATATTAAGTCTTGGTTCATCGCCAAGTTCAGCCTGAAAACGAGAACCCATTGGGGTAATCTCAGGAACAGATGCATCAAAAGTTGCTACAGCCTTTACTTTTCTAAAAACTGCTTTCAATAAAAGTTTAATAGACATATTCTTACCTCATTTAAACACTTATATTTGGTATTTTGCTGTACATATCTAAATTTTTATTATAAAAAGGATCACCAGCGGCAATATATTTTCTATAAGTTTCTTCCGATCTTATAAAATCGATTTGTGGTATTTTTGATGTATCACGTGATTTAGACTCATAATGATAAAGCTTAACACGAGAATTATACAAAACATTCAATCCGTTTTCAAACGAACGAAGGCATATTTCAACATCACTTCCGCAAACGATAAATGTTTCATCAAAAGGTCCTATTTTATCAATTGTCTTTTTAGCAATTGCCATACACGCTCCAGTAACTGCCAATACATTACGATTAACCATTGGGGATACAAACTTATCCGCCGCATGAACTTGAGGCATTCCAGCATAAACATGATCAGCCCAACCATTCATACCAACAACAACACCAGCGTGTTGAATAGTGTCATCTTCAAACAACAACAAACCGCCTACTACGCCAACATCATCTCTCAACGCATTTTCAGCAAGTCTTTCTATCCAATCTGGTGAAATGATTTCTGTATCGTTATTAAGGAAAATATAAACCTCGCCATTGCTGTTTTTAATACCAAAGTTATTTAACTTAGACCAGTTAAATTCAAAGAAAGCATCAATAACCTTAACTCTTGAATCTTTTTCTTGCAATCTCTTAAACGCTTTAAAGCTCTCTTCTTCCTCAGAATTATTATCTAAAATGAGTATTTCATAATTCTTGTATGTTGATTTTTCAAGAATACTATCGACACACGCCTCTAACAAATCGGTGTGATCCTTTGTAGGAATAATAATTGACACCAACGGATTATTTTTCAATGTATCAAATCTTGCATCAAATACAAACAAATAATCACTATCTTCTGCGTGAGCTACATCACCATATCTGCGTTTTAAATGCGCATCTAGCGCTCCCTTACCCGCATCATGCGCATACGGTTTCGATCCTGGATTTACCGATGTCGAAGTTTCAACTTCACGCCAAGAATAAAGTATATCCGGTATATGATAGATATTGTCAGTCTGTTCTGTAAGTTTTAACATAAGGTCATAGTCTTGACTTCCGCTAAACTTATCATCCAAACCACCAACTTTATCAAAAAGCTCAGCCTTAAAACAAAGAAGATGGCATATATACATCTGTGAATATAACAAATCTCGATTGAAATCAGGTTTGAAAAACGGAGTGATTCTCTCACCTTTTCTTAAATGGTCTTCATCACTATATATAACATCAGGATTGTGCTCATTTATAGCCTTAGCCATTGAGTATAAAGCATGTTCTATAAGAAGGTCATCATGATCAAGCAATGTGATATACTCACCTGTTGCCATTTCCCTACACTTATTCGTGTTACCGGAAATGCCAAGATTTTCTTCCAATCTTTTAACCTTAACACGTCTATCTTTGTCAGCATAAGATTTCGCAACTTTATAAACATACGAATGTTTATTGTCACTAGCATCTGCTAAACAAAGTTCTATATTGCTATAAGTTTGATTGATACACGACTCAATCATTTCACACAGCAATTTTTTATCAGTATTATAAAGTGGAACCAAAATACTTATCAAAGGCTCTCTATCTAGCTTTTCACAAGCATTTACTCTTTCAATGCTTTTTTCAATCCAAGCAACATAATTTGGTTTTGCTTTACGGCGTTTTAAGCGATTTTTTATCTTACGCAAAAAATTAACAGACTTGCGACCAAAGTTTAAAATAAAAGTTGGAACAAAAAGCTTCATAAATGCTTTTGCTATCTTACGTTTTCCAAGCATTTCAGGCATCATTGCCAAGCCATTAGCGTGAGCCAATGTATCATAATAAAGCTTTGTAACATCGTCCGATTTTTTTGAAAGCGCTTTGTTTTCGTTTTGCAATTCTTCAATTTTGTTTTTTAACTGTTGGATTTCTTGAGTATAATCTCCCATTTTTTATCCCCTTTTTATTACTCGCGCTTACTATTTTTATATGCGGTGCAAACTTCTTGTGTCTCTCCAATCATTTTAACTTTACCCTTTTCTAACCATACACAATGTTTACACAAGCGTTCTATCTGAGCTATCGAGTGAGATACAATAATTACGGTTGTGTTATCTTGCATCATAGCGTTAATTCGCTCTTCACATTTTTTCTGGAACAAGAAGTCACCAACCGCCAAAATTTCATCTACGATTAAAATATCCGGTGTAGTAACAGTCGCTATTGCAAAACCAATTCGCGCCACCATACCTGATGAATAGTTCTTCATTGGAACATCTAAAAAGTCGCGCATTTCAGAAAATTCAACAATCTCATCAAACTTTTCATCCATGAACTTTTTAGAATAACCTAGTACCGAACCATTAAGATATATATTTTCTCTAGCAGTAAGCTCCATGTCAAAACCAGCTCCCAATTCTATCAAAGGAGCAATAACGCCATTGGTTTTAACGCTACCACTTGTAGGCTTTAATATACCAGATATAATCTTAAGTGTTGTACTTTTACCACAACCATTAAGACCTACTATACCAAATACATCGCCTTTTTTTATATCAAATGATATTTTATCTAAAGCAACGAATTTTTCAAACTTTAACTGCCTTTTTACAAATTTCAAAAAATATTCTTTAAGGCTTTGTAACTTTTCGCTACTCATATTAAAGTGCATATCTATATCGCGTAGTTCTACTGCATTTTTATTATCCATCAATTAAATACACTCTCCTAATCGTGCATATTTGACATTGAAATAAAACAATCGTTGTTTTATTCCAATTAATACATCTCATTATAAATGAAGAATAAATTTACCTTCTGCCTTTTTGAACACAAAAGATCCAAATGCAAACATAACCAATGAAGCCACAAGACAAACAATATTTTCTTTTAGGCTTGGTATAGTAGCTCGCATAATAACATCTCTAAAGAATTCGATATAATGTGTCAACGGATTATACATTACAATTCTTTCAATAATTTTAAAGTTCTCAGGTAAGTCTTTCAAAAGGCTTAATGGATAAAGCATTGGTGTAAGATATATCCACATGGTAAGTAAAACACCATAAAGATGTTGAACATCTCGCAAATATACAGTAACAGCACTCAAAAACAAACTCATACCGCAAGAGAAAATAAAACAATATATAACCGGTATCGGAAATAGCAGCGCTGTCCATGTAGGATAAACACCACGAATAAGCATAACCGCAAGAACTGCTATCAAACTAAAACTAAAGTTAACTAGCGAAAACAAGCACTTCTCAAGTGGGAAAATATACTTAGGTATATATACCTTTCTTATTAAAGCGCCAGATGCCAATATCGAGCCCAATGCAGTCGAGGTTGACTCTGAAAAGAAAGTCCAGAGAGATGAACCTACGATATAGTAGGTCGCAAAGTCAGCACCTACATCAATACGCAAAATCATATTAAACACCACTGTTAAAACCAACATTGTAAACAATGGATTCAAAACACTCCAAGCTACACCTAAAACTGAACGGCGGTACTTAATTTTAAAATCTTTTGACACAAGATTTTTAAGCAATGGGAAATACCGTTTAAAATCAGCAAAAAAAGATTTTATATTAGAAACACAACTACTCACGGCGCACCTTCTCTTTCATAATATTAAAACACCTGTATTATACCATCTTCACGCTTATAATGCAAGAAAAATCGTAAATAATAACTAATGTTAATCTTTTTTATTACTAGGGGGATAATAATGATTGCAACAGTTTTACGTACGATTATCTTGTATGTTGTTGTCACACTAGCAATCAGGCTTATGGGCAAACGCCAAATAGGAGACATGCAACCAAACGAATTAGTGGTTACGCTACTTATTTCTGAAATTGCTGCCATACCATTACAAGACAGTGAACAACCCGTATCCGTGGGTATTGCCGCTATTTTAGTTTTAGTTTTTCTTGAAATCATTATTTCAATTCTTTCTATGAAAAGTTTTATGATACGTAAACTTTTAAATGGAAAGTCAGTCGTAATAATCAAAAATGGTGTTATTGACCAACAAGCTATGCGTGATGTACGCATGACAGTAGTAGACCTCATAGAACTTTTGCGCAACAAAGATGTTTTTAATATTTCGGATGTCGCATTTGCAGTACTAGAAGTTAACGGAAATTTAAGTATTCTACTAAAAAAAGATGCCCAAACTGTAACTACAAAAGACATTCAACTGAATCTACCTGATGATGCACTTCCCCTACCCGTTATCAGCGATGGAAAAATCATTCATGAATCTCTAAAAGCCTTACAAGTATCTCCTCAAAAACTACACAAAATGTTAAAACATCATAAATCTAACATTGACCAAATATTCCTTATGACACTTGACCGCAACGGAAATCACACGATAATAGACAAAGGTGGTAAAAACAAAATATGAAAAGAATTGTTCCAGCTGTCTTGATACTAATATTCACTATATCGCTCTGTGTTTTTTCGCACGTTTTTATATCCAAGTCTTGCGATCACACATTAAATGATATATCTAAATTTCAAAATAAAAAAATTTCTGCCGATGCACTTGAAAACTCTTGGCAAAAACGCAAAGAAAAAATGTCATTATTTGTAAATCATGGCTTTTTAGACGATATCTCAATTCATATAGGTCAGCTCACAGCATACGATAACCAAGACAGCGAATATTTTGAACATACATTAAAAAATATAAAAACTATTTTAGCAATGATAAGGGATGAGCAACGACTTTCTGCGCACAGTTTCTATTAAAATGTTGCATATTTCTATTTATTTTTTAGGAATATGCAATATTTTTTGCATATTTCCTTCGAAAATTCATTTAATTGAAAATATTTATGCAATTTCGCTTGACAAGTTAAATATAATGTGTTAAAATCCCATTATCCTATATGATTACATATATTTTGTAATTAATTTTTAATTTAAAGGGGTAATAAGAATGAAAAATTTAAAGAAAATTTTAGCTGCTGTTTTAGCTCTTTGTATGCTTCTCTGCTTTGCAGGTTGCGGCGCAAAAGAAGGTATCAAAATCGGTGTTCAAACAACAACAACCGGCGATATCTATGCTTCAGGTGATTTTGGTGAAGATGCAGTTACTCGCTATGACAACGGTGCTTTAGCAGTTGAAGCTCTTAAAGCAGGAAAAGTTGATTGCGTTATAATTGATAACGAACCTGCAAAATCTTACGTAGAAGCAAACGAAGGATTAAAGATTCTTGAGGCTGAATACGCTGTTGAAGATTACGCTATTTGTTTCCAAAAGGATAGCACCCTTAAAGCTGATGTTGATGCAGCGCTCAATGAACTCATCACTGATGGCTCTGTAAAGAAAATCATTGACAAATACATTAACAATTCAGGTGAAGAACTTGTTGGCGTTCCTGTTACTGCAGAAAATACAGATAAGCCAGATCTCAAAATGGCTACAAACGCAGAATTCCCACCTTATGAATACATCGATGGCGATAAATATTTTGGTATTGATGTAGAAGTTGCAAAAATCATTGCTGATAAACTTGGCTATGATCTTATCATTGAAAACGTTGCATTTGATTCTATCATTCCTGGCGTACAAACAGGTAAATACGATATGGGTATGGCTGGTATGACAGTTACAGAAGACAGACTTAAAGAAGTTGACTTCTCATCTACCTATGCAACAGGCATTCAGGTTGTTATAGTTAAGGAAGAAGGCGGCAAAATTAATGCTATTGAAGATTTAGATCCTTACTATCTTCCTAAAGAATAATTAATTTCGCACACAATTTTCAGGGCGGATAATTTCCGCCCTGTTTTTTCGGTTTATTTATATTAAGTATAAAGCAAAGGAGAGATTATGTGAATTTTTTCACTAAACTATGGCAAGATTTTCATCACGTAATGATAGAAAATAATCGATTTGATTTTATGATCGATGGTTTAAAAAACACTTTTATAATCACCATTGCCGCTTTAGCAATCGGTGTGGTTATAGGAATCATTGTAGCTGCCATACGTACATCTTTTGATAAAAACAAAGAAGCCCTTCGCTTACGCGGTGGGTTTGGCTATTATGTTCTTTTAGTTTTAAACGGAATTTGCAAGTTCTATCTTACAATTGCTCGTGGTACGCCTGTTGTTGTTCAACTTATGATTTCATATTTTATAATTTTTGCATCTGCCAATGATGGTGTTCCTGTAGCAATATTCGCTTTTGGTATCAACTCGGGTGCCTATGTTGCCGAAATATTCCGAGCAGGCATTATGTCAGTAGACAACGGGCAATTTGAAGCCGGTAGAAGCCTTGGGTTCAACTATTTACAAACCATGTGGCATATAGTTATTCCTCAAATGTTTAAAGCTGTTCTTCCTACCCTTTGTAACGAGTTTATTGCATTACTTAAAGAAACTTCAGTTGCCGGCTATGTAGGAGTTATCGATTTAACAAAAGCAGGTAATACAATCGCAGGAAGAACTTTCTCATATTTTATACCTCTAATTTCTGTAGCAATAATTTATTTGGTTTTGGTTATGGTACTTACTTGGCTTGTAGGATGTCTTGAAAGGAGGTTGCGTAAGAGTGACCACTAATGAAACTTTAATTAAAGTTGAAAATTTAGTAAAAAACTTCGGTGATATTGAAGTTTTAAAAGGAATAGATTCTGAAATTAAGCGCGGTGAGGTTGTAGTTATCATTGGCGCATCAGGCTCTGGTAAATCAACATTTTTACGTTGTCTTAACCTTCTTGAATATCCTACCGATGGTAACATTTATTTTAATGATGTAAATATCACAGATCCCGAAACAGATATAAATGTGCATCGTCAAAAAATGGGTATGGTTTTCCAACAATTCAATTTGTTCCCACATATGACCGTGCTTAAAAATATGATCTCAGCACCTATGATACTTTTAAACGCAAGCAAAAAAGAAGCAACTGAAAAAGCAATGGAACTTCTTGAAAAAGTTGGACTTGCCGACCGTGCGGATGCGTATCCTTCTCAACTCTCGGGTGGTCAAAAACAACGTGTAGCCATCGTTCGTGCGCTTTGTATGGATCCTGAGGTTATGCTCTTTGATGAGCCAACAAGTGCTCTTGACCCTGAAATGGTTGGTGAAGTTTTAGGCGTTATCAAAGACCTTGCCGCCAGTGGTATGACAATGGCAATCGTTACTCACGAAATGGGATTTGCTCGTGAGGTTGCCGATCGTATCATCTTTATAGATGAAGGTGTAATCGCCGAAGAAGGTACTCCTGAAGAAATTTTTGGAAACCCAAAATGCCCTAGACTTCAAGACTTTTTAAGCAAAGTGCTCTAAACTAAATATATCAACAAAAAAGAACCTGCTAATCATTGTACTGCCCCAAATTGTGCAGACAGTACAAAAAGAACCCCTATGGTAGTTAAAATTTAATTTTAAGCAATATACTGACATCGTTTTTCTAGTGGTGTCAGTTTTGTTTTTAGTTGTATTCGTTGATTGTTATAGAAATG
>JAZRKK010000069.1:0-4781 GCA_045646305.1 Acutalibacteraceae bacterium | reverse complement strand
GTTTTTAAATTTTATTTAAAATAAAAATTTTATCAGGAGGAAACAAAAATGGCACTTGAAGCATTAGGTATGGTAGAAACCCGTGGTCTTGTAGCTGCAATCGAAGCTGCAGACGCAATGGTAAAGGCTGCAAACGTAGAGCTTATCGGTACAGAAAAGATCGGTTCAGGTCTTGTATCTGTAATGGTACGTGGTGACGTAGGCGCTGTTAAGGCTGCTGTTGAAGCTGGTTCATCATCTGCTGGTTCTTTGGGCGAAGTTATCGCAACACACGTAATCCCAAGACCTCATGGCGATGTAGAAAAAATTCTTCCATCATTGAAGTAATTATAATTTTTTCTTTAAGGGGAGGAGAACTCTCCTCCCCGAAGCATCCTTTTTTAAAATCAATCAGAAGGGATTTAACTGAGAATGTTAGTTGGAAAAGTAGTAGGAACAATAGTTTCTACCCGTAAAAATGAAAAATTAGTAGGCTCTAAATTTATGGTTATTGAGCCAATCGAAAAGCTTGGTGACCCCAACGCTAAATTTGTAGCAATAGATAATGTAGGCGCAGGTATTGGCGAGGTTGTTTTAGTTGCAACCGGTTCTGCAGCAAGAATAGGTTGCGATATGCAGACAGCACCAGTTGACGCTGCTATTGTTGGTATAGTAGATAACGGAATAGGTTTACCGGAGTTATAATAAATGAACTTAAAAGAACTTCAGGGCATCTTGAGTGATAATGGTATTGTAGGTGCTGGCGGAGCAGGTTTTCCTACCTATGCAAAGCTAAGCGAAAAAGCAGATATTGTTATACTTAATTGTGCTGAGTGTGAGCCACTATTGAAATTGCATCGACAGGTGCTTGAAACTCACCCGCACGAAATTTTTGAAGCCCTTGATTTAATTTCGAAAACTGTAAACGCTAAAAGGGTATGCGTTGCACTCAAAAAGTCTTATATTGAGGCAGCAGAGGCAATCTCCCCTTATGTAGAGTTTTTTCCTAATATAGAAATTTGTCGTCTTGATGATGTGTACCCTGCAGGTGATGAAGTTGTTCTTACCTACGAGGTAACAGGCAGGATTGTGCCACCAGGTGATATACCACTTTCGGTTGGTGTTATGGTGCTTAACGTTGAAACGGTTTATAATCTTTACCGTGCGATGAATGGCAGACCTGTAACACGCAAGTACGTAACAATAGCAGGTGAAGTTCAAAATCCTGTTACTGTACGTGTGCCGATTGGTGTAACAGTTGGTGAAATCCTTGCTCTTGCTGGTGAAATTACCACGCCTGACCCTGCTTTTATAATTGGTGGTCCGATGATGGGTTCACTCGGCTCTAAAGCTAATATAGTGACTAAGACTACAAACGCGGTACTTGTGTTACCGAGTGATCATTCACTTGTTAGAAGACGTCAATCCAAGACCTTTATAGATATGAAACGTGCTATGGCGGCGTGTTGTCAGTGCAGTTATTGCACAAGCCTTTGTTCACGTAATCTTTTAGGTCATCCGATCAACCCCTCGGAGTTTATGCGTGTTGCATCAAACGGTATCACAAACGATGCCGCACCTTATTTAGATGCAATGTATTGTTCGGGTTGCGGCCTTTGTGAGCAGTATTCTTGTGTACAAAATTTGTCGCCTAGAATGCTTCTTGCAGCTTGTAAGACCGAACTTCGCAAAGCAGGGGTAAAACCACAACCTCAAAAAGCCCCTACGGTAAATCCAAATCGCGAACTTCGATTAGTTCCGATGGAAAGACTTACAAGCCGTATCGGTCTTAAAAAATATAACAAGGCAGCGCCTATAATTGAGGCGGTTCCAAACTTTAAAAAAGTAACTGTTTTGCTTAGCCAACATGTAGGCGCACCGAGTGTGCCGATTGTTAAAAAAGGCGATGAGGTTTGCGAAAAACAGTTAATAGCAAAAGCTGGTGAAGGACTTAGCGTTGCGCTTCATTCACCGGTAAATGGTAAAGTTACAGCAGTTGGTAAGACTGCAATAATAATTGAAAAACGATAGGTGTAACTAATGAAAAAAGCACTTGCAATGGTAGAATACAAAACTGTATCTTCTGGTATGCGCGCAGCTGATATAATGGTTAAAACCGCCGAGGTTGAAATTATAGAAGCGACCACCGTGTGTCCTGGTAAATATATGGTACTTATATCGGGTGAACTTAGCGCAGTACGTGCGTCAGTCGATGCGGCAGCTGCTAAAATGCCAGATATGTTGATTGATAAGTTTGTGCTTGGCAATCCACACGAAAGCATATTCACAGCGCTATATGGTACAACAGATATAGGTAGTCCTAACGCTTTAGGTGTACTTGAAACATTTTCATCATGCGCTGCGATAGTTGCGGCCGATATAGCTGCAAAGACATCTTTGGTAGAACTTATTGAACTTCGCCTTTCGCGCGGCATGTGTGGCAAATCATATCTTTTGATTACCGGTGAAATTGCGGCAGTTGATGCAGCGATTGAACGTGCTAAACAAGGTGCAGGCGAGCAGGGAATGTTCCTTGACTCAGCGGTTATTCCACATCCTGATGAAAAAATGTGGAGCAGCATACTTTAATTAAATTATAAGAAAGAGAGAACGGTTTAAATGCTAGCAATAGAACGCCGTAATGCAATTCTTTCCAAACTTTATTTAGATGGCAAGGTTATTGTTTCAGAACTTAGTCAAGAATTTGATGTTACTGAAGAGACAATACGCCGAGACCTTGAAAAACTTGATAAAGAAGGTCTTGTTAAAAAAAGTTACGGTGGCGCAGTTTTAGTTCAAAACTTTAGTACTGACCTGCCACATAGTGTAAGAAAAAAAGCGAATGTTGAAGCTAAACAAAAAATTGCTGAAAAAATAAGCAGATTATTCAGTGATGGCGACTGCATTATGATTGATGCAAGTTCGACAGCTTTGATGGTGCTAAATTATATAAAAAATCTTAAAAATATTACCCTTATTACCAATTCGGTTGAGGCGCTTATTGAACTTTCAGATAAGGATGATTGGAATGTGTTTTCAACAGGTGGTAAATTAAAACGCGGATCACTTTCGTTGGTTGGTCCACAGGCAGAAAAAACAATACGTGCTTTTCACGTTGATTATGCGGTTTGTTCCTCAAAGGGTATAGATATTTCTCGTGGAATTACCGATTCAAATGAAAAGGATTCTGAAATGAAACAGGCTATCTTTGATTCGGCTGAAACTAAAATTTTGGTTATAGACTCAAGTAAGTTTGATAAAATTTCACTTATCAAGGTTAGTGATGTCACAGATGTTGATATTATTGCAACCGAAATGGAGCCAAGCGCTAATTGGCAAGAATATTTAAAAACGAAAAATGTTGAATTGATATATTAATTTTAAAGTATCTCAAGGAGTGATTATATATGGCAAGAAATCTTACTGAAGCCGAAATTCGTGAGGTTGTAAGTCAGGTGTTAAATCAAGTATCAGCGGCTCCAACAGCTGCTTTTGATAGTACACAATACGCAGGTAAAAAGTTTGTTGGCGTATTTGATGATATGAACGATGCTATTGCAGCAGCGCAAGTGGCTTATAAAGCGGTACGCGCTATGTCGGTTGAAAAACGCGAACAGCTTATTACCGAAATTCGCCGACTAACACGTGCTGAAGCACATATTATGGCTGAAATCGGTGTTAAAGAAACAGGTATGGGTAGGGTTGACCATAAAACAGCAAAACACATGCTCGTTGCTGACAAAACCCCAGGTACCGAAGATATCGTATCTGCTGCTAAAACAGGTGATTACGGTCTTACTCTTGTTGAAATGGCTCCGTTTGGTGTTGTTGGTGCAATCACTCCAAGTACCAACCCAAGCGAAACTGTAATTTGCAACAGTATTGGTATGATAGCAGCAGGTAATGGTGTTGTATTTAACCCACATCCAAATGCTATTGCTACATCCAATTACGCAGTTGACCTTGTAAACCGTGCAAGTAAAGCGATGGGTGGTCCTGAAGTTTTGGTTTGTTCAATGAAAAAGCCAACTCTTGAATCAGCTGCTATAATGCAGTCACATCCACTTATTCGTTTGCTCGTTTGTACAGGCGGTCCAGGTGTAGTAAAGGCTGTGCTTTCTTCTGGTAAAAAGGCTATCGGCGCTGGCGCTGGTAATCCACCTGTTATAGTTGACGATACTGCAGACATCCAAAAAGCAGGTAAAGATATTATTGATGGTTGTACATTTGATAACAATCTTCCATGTATCGCTGAAAAAGAGGTATTCGCATTCAGAAATATCGCAGATGAACTTATTTCAGTAATGCTTAAAAATGGTGCATATATGATAGATAGCGCTCAAGCAGAAAAATTGGCAAGTATTGTTCTTGTGGACAAGACCGACAAAAAGGGTAATGTTCGCAAGATAGTAAATCGTGACTGTGTTGGTCGTGATGCAAAGGTTATACTACAAAAACTTGGTATTACAGTTAGTGATGATATTCGTTGTATTATTTGCGAGACCGACTTTAACCATCCGTTCGTTCAAGAAGAACTTATGATGCCAATTCTTCCTATCGTTCGTGTAAACGATATTGATGAGGCTATTGAACTTGCTGTTAAGGCTGAACACGGCAACCGCCATACAGCTCATATGCATTCAAAAAATGTTGACAATCTTTCTCGTTTTGCTCGTGAAGTTGAAACTACAATTTTTGTTAAAAATGCTCCTTCTTATGCAGGTATAGGTTTTGGCGGTGAAGGTCATGCAACCTTTACAATTGCAGGTCCTACCGGCGAGGGGATAACATCAGCTCGTAGC